>JALXAE010000033.1 GCA_026992355.1 Syntrophobacterales bacterium
CACCACTTGAGAAATTCCCGCGTCAGATAGGTGAGTGGAAGGTAGTAGAAGTTATTCCTTCTCCTGATTCAGTAGTCCAGATGCTTGGTGTTACAGATTACATCAATTATGAATTTGTAAATCCTGACGGTGAACACATAAATTTTTATGTTGGCTATTATCATGCTGTAGGTGTTGATGGGGCGTACCACTCCCCGAAAAATTGTCTGCCAGGTGGGGGGTGGGGCATTGCTTCAGAAAAGAAAGTTACTTTACCTGTCAAGGGTGGTACTGCCACAGTAACTGAAATGATTATTCAAAATGGCCCGGCAAGGCAGATTGTTTTTTACTGGTACCAGAATAGAGGTCGTATTATTGGGTCTGAATATTGGGAAAAGATTTATCTGGTACTTGATGCCCTTTTAAGGCATAGACGTGACGGGGCGTTTGTGCGAATAATGGCCCCTTGCAATAAAGATAGTATCCAAGCCACAGAAACAGAACTGAAGCGCTTTGCAGCCATGGTATTGGAAGAGCTCGAAAGGTTTCTGCCCGGGGCTGCTTTGTAAACAGCACCTGAATTGAGCGTTTCAAAAGTTTGAAAAAATGATTTTTTGCGACATTAAAAGCAGTTACATCTATCATGCTGTTCAACTTTTGAAACCCTTCGGGATTGCCGTATTCACTGCATCTTCTTTGTCAGAGGAATTCCCATATAGCTGACTATTATGGCAATTCCTCTTTCGCGGATCTGCAGCAAATCCGACAATCGCTCAATCCAGGCAGCAGTACGATTACTTTAAGAATGTCAAACCGTAACGCATTTTACGTTGGGATAGTTGCCCTCGGTCTGTTAGCTCTTTATTTTCCTGTTTTCCAGGACCTTGTCGCGGATTGGAACAGCAATGACAATTACTCGCACGGCTTTTTTATCCCCTTCATATCGGTTTTCATGGTATGGGAGCTGAGAGACAAATTAAGCCGAATCAACCCGGAACCTTCTTATTTAGGGCTTTTGGTAGTGCTGCTTGGTCTTGCACAGTTGGTGCTGGGCTATCTGGGTTCCGAGTTCTTTCTCAAGAGAACTTCTTTGATCCTGGTATTATCAGGCATAGTAATTTTTCTTTTTGGTTTTCATTATTTCAGGGTGCTTACAGTTCCAATTCTTTACCTGCTGTTCATGATTCCTCTTCCTGCAATTATCTGGAACAAGATAGCATTCCCTCTTCAATTGTTCTCATCAGCCCTGGCTGAACATGTGGTCAGGTCGCTTGGCCTGTCAATTTTGCGGCATGGAAATGTTTTGTACCTGCCGACGACTACCCTGGAGGTGGTAGATGCCTGTTCAGGACTTCGGTCTCTGATGACCATGTTTGCTCTCAGTGCCTTTCTGTCATGGCAGGCAAAATTTTCTTTGTGGAAAAGATGGGTCTTGTTTCTTTCTGCTGTCCCGATTGCGATTATCGCAAACACCATACGACTAAGCGCCACGGCAGTTATGGCCTCTTTTTACGGTGAAAAGGTTGCGCAGGGATTTTTGCATGAATTCTCAGGTTTCGTAACTTTTGGACTTGGTACAGCTATGCTAATTACTTTGAATTTTATTTTTTCCGTACGTTCCTCTCGGGACGCCAAAAACACCATGTAAAAACCTAACGCCATTGATAAACTTTGAGCTTTAAGCCTTGAGCTCCGAGCTTCTTTCTTCGTGGTTCAGTTTTTTGTGTTGAACCGCCCGCGTCGCTCAAGGACGCCAGGAACGCCAAGAAAGAACACTGCCAAGCAGGTTATTCCTTCCCAGTCGGTTCATCCCGACAGGGAATAGTCAAAAAGTTTATATCAGACAAACCAGACAAAATGTCATGATCAGAAATCTAATCCCCTGCTCAAAGGAGTATCCTTCTAGAATGAACGTATGAATTTTAAGGCAGTTGTCAGTACAATTATACCATTTTTCCAAGCCGAGAACTGTCGTTTTGCTTTGGCTGGAGCTTTTGCCCTTCACGCCCATGGCCTTTCAAGGGCAACCGGTGATCTAGACTTTTTGTTGGACTCGGCATGCAGGGAGAAAGTAATCTGTTTTCTTGAGGGGTTAGGATATGAAACCATTTATAACTCTGTGGGTTATTCTAATCATGTCCATAGCATTTCTACAATGGGGCGAGTAGATTTTATTTATGTTGAGGGAGAGACAGCCGAAAGCTTGTTTTCAGGAATGGGACGAAGTCTGAAAATTGACAAATGGAGTATTCCGGTTCCTTCGGCGGAACACCTGGTCGCATTAAAGATCTTTGCGATGAAAAATGATCCTTCAAGAACATTTCAGGAGATGGCAGATATGCAGTTTCTTATAAATCTACCCGGTACTGATCGGAACAGGGTAAAACAATATTTTGAACGGTATGGTTTGTTGGAGCGGTACTATGAGATCCTTGACCAAAATGTCGAATGAGAGGGTGGACTTGGATATAAAATTAAGTGATAAGGATATCCAAGCTTTGAAGAGAATGAATCTGTCAATGGGAACCACTGATTACATTGAATTCCTTGACTCTGTCAATTCCATTGCAG
>JALXAE010000034.1:0-2240 GCA_026992355.1 Syntrophobacterales bacterium
GAAAATAATAGCGTGGGTCACATTAATGTTAGCTGGGTTTCCCCTGTTAAAATCAGGCAGACGCTTATAGGTGGAACCTCAAAGATGATCCTTTACGATGACAACGAGCCCAGCGAAAAGATAAAGATTTATGACAAAGGCGTAGAACTGGTAAAAGATAAAGAAGAACTTTATAAGTTAAAAGTCCAGTACCGGGTAGGGGATATGTGGGCTCCCAAACTGGAGACCCATGAGGCCCTTTCCTTTGCTGTCAGTCATTTTGTAGACTGTATCCAAAATAATAAAACCCCTGAAACTGACGGTCTGGCCGGTCTGGAAACAGTCAAAATTCTAGCAGCATCTAAAAAATCTCTCCAAAAAAAAGGCGCTCCGGTGGAAGTCTAGAAATTCTGATTTTCCTAACATTACCGTATGAGCCATCAAATTCAGGCATTTTCTGTAATGTGCTCAGGGCTTATAACAAATACATGAACTCAACCTAGGCTTAAGCTCCGACCAGCCAACTTAAGAAAATCTATGAACTCGACAAACTCCATAAAGTTAAAAGACGTTACCATTGGAAAAAACGTAAAACTGGCAGATTTTATCAACCTTTACGGATGTACTATTGGTGATGGGACCAAGATTGGAACCTTCGTGGAAATTCAGAAAAATGCCTTTGTGGGAAAATATTGCAAGATACAGAGTCACTCATTTATATGCGAAGGTGTGACCATTGAAGATGAGGTCTTCATCGGACACGGTGTAATTTTTATTAATGATATATATCCGCGCGCAACAACCGAATCCGGCCATCTTCAGACCGAAGAAGACTGGCAGGTAATACCAACAGTGATTAAGCGTGGAGCCTCAATAGGTTCAAATGCAACAATATTGGCTGGGATTACCATAGGAGAAAAAGCCATAGTAGGAGCTGGTTCTGTTGTTACCAAGGATGTACTTCCTGGTGTTATAGTAGCAGGGAACCCGGCAAGAATAATCAGAAGCATGACATGAACAGGCTGCCAGACAGGATCAAAAGGATAATTCCTTCCATAGGTCCTTGAAAAAAGAATTCGTGAACACGCTCTATAACTCAACTCACCAAACCCTAGTGTCCCTACAAAAATTATATTACCTATTAAAGCCGTATATCCCGCGACCGTTGCAACTGGCACTGAGACGTAAGTTCGCTGCCGTGAAGCGTGTAAAATATAGCCATATATGGCCAGTTGATCCAAATTCAGGTAGTCCGCCTAATTTTTTCAAGGGATGGCCAGACGGCAAGAAGTTTGCTTTGGTGCTTACTCATGATGTTGATACAGCTAAGGGGCAGGACAATTGTAAGGCATTGATGAATCTCGAAATGAGAACAGGGTTTCGATCCAGTTTTAACTTTGTCCCTGAACGATATCAGGTATCAGCAAAGCTTAGAGAAACCCTGACATCTTGTGGTTTTGAAGTAGGTGTTCATGGACTGTTGCATGACGGCAAACTCCTCAATTCTCGAAAGATATTTTTGCAGCGTGCTGAACGAATCAATCAGTATTTAAAAGAATGGAAAGCTTTAGGATTTCGCTCTCCAGCAATGCATCACAATCTAGAGTGGTTTCTTGATTTAGATATCGAATATGATGCCTCTACTTTTGATACCGATCCTTTTGAACCGCAAAGTGATGGTGTCAAAACTATTTTCCCTTTCTGGGTAGCTGATAGTTCTAGAAAAAAGGGTTATGTGGAGCTTCCCTATACCTTGCCACAGGACCATGCGCTCTTCATAATTTTGAAAGAAAAAGACATTAGTATCTGGAAACAAAAACTTGATTGGATTGCCTCCAAAGGCGGCATGGCTCTTCTCAATACTCACCCGGACTATATGAATTTTGAATCAAAAAAAGACGGAAGAGAAGAATACCCTGCTGACTTGTACCTTGATTTTCTTGATTATGTTAGTTCCAAGTATAAAAACAAATACTGGCATGCTCTCCCTAAAGAGATAGCCAAGTATTGGCGTCAGGTTTATTGCCGGTTAAAACCACTGACGTAGTCAGTGGTGGGGTGTGGGGGCGGAGGCCCCAGACCTTTGGCGAAACAACATTGTTGTTGAGCATGTATAATATGGTTTGTTCCTTTAAACCACTACCGACAAAGTCGGTAGTAGTTTACGGAATGTGTCAATGAAAATGAGACACCTGTATTCATAAATTAGAGAACAATTTTTTCACTACAGCCTGTCAACGTTTCGGCCATCCCTTGCCGAA
>JALXAE010000034.1:2250-2544 GCA_026992355.1 Syntrophobacterales bacterium
GTCCATGGCCCGCCCCTTCGGGCGCCTTTACAGGCGTTTCTGCAAGGTCCGGGAAAGGCTTGTTTATCCATGCCGCTTCTGGTAAAGGCCTTGGTCTTGGTACCCTGCCTTTGAAACGATTTGGGAATTTATTAAAAGCTGCCTTCAGAGTCCTTGATCTGTGTTCAAGGATTTCCTGTGCCTGGCCATAATGAACCTGTTCAGGCGTCATTAGTCCAATGCCGGAATGTTTGTGCTCTCTGTTGTACCAGGTGAAAAATGAACGACAAAATGTCCTGGCATCCTCTATGCAGC
>JALXAE010000035.1 GCA_026992355.1 Syntrophobacterales bacterium
TTTAAATCGAATTACTGCAAGATCATTGATTCTTGAAAGCAATTTGCCCGCCGTCTCTTCGTTTTCATCAAGCAATATAAAATCTGCACCGGGCAAGCTCGACTTTAGATTCTGTACAATTCTTGAGTTTGCAACGCTGTTGTGGACAAAAACGCGTTTAGGAGGTTTAATCATCGGAAAGGTACTCTTTTCGCCTCGGTTCAATTATGGGAGATAACTTCTCTACAAATTTTTCTTTTAACAAAAAAGTCAGACTATCTTTTAATTCCGAAGCATTACTGAAGTTAATTGTCAACTTCCAGATATCTCCTTCAAAAAAAGGTGGATTCTCTATTTTAATCGTTTTAGGAAGAGACAAACTTTTTACAAGCCTTTTTAAAGATTCTTCTTTCCTTGTGAGATTTGGAAAAAGTTCTTTTTTAAGCAAAAATCTAATTTTCTCAGACTTCAACTTAGGATTTAAATTTTCCTCGTTCACTATATCCCGAATCAACAAATCCTCCATAATCTGGGATGGTGGTTTCTCCTTCAGACGAGACAAGTCTTCCAAAAGTTCGATGAGTTCTATTTGAGTGCTCACACTACACTTCAAAAGGGAAAAGATCTGAAAGATATCCCGTTGCGATATTTCATCCCACCACACGAGACGCACAAGGGATTTTTCACTTACATTGCCTTTCACAACGGCATCCAGCAGTTTGTCAGGCAGCTCTGCAATTTTTATCAGGGTCTTGTACATTCTTGGTTTCCGAGGAATACTCAAATGGCCAAAGAACCGTTCCTTTATCTCAGATGGTTCAAGAAAACTACTTAATCTGGCAACAAACTTTGCTTTCTCTATAATATCCAGGTTTCGGTTAGATAATGTTGCATAAACCTTTCTGATGAGAAGACTCAAAGTGGAAAAACTTTCCGAAAAGATTAAGCATGGAACACTTGATAGCCCCTTTCCTTGAGCCCATTTCAACCGACTGTAACCGTCAACAAGAATAAGACCATTGCTACTCCTTAAAACCCATAAGGGACATATTATATAGCCAGTAATGTTCAGGATATATTGAAGTAACTCAAACCTGTGGGAAGAAATATCAAAAAAATCATCTTTCTTTATTAAATCCGTTCGTAAGTTTTCTATATTCAAATCCTTCATTAACTAACCCGTTAATCTCTGGAGTGCTTCCAGGTACCTTTTTCTTGTATTTTCAATTACTTCCTGGGGGAAATGAGGGGGAGGATCTTCGGTCTTCCAACCGGAAGATAACAGAAAATCCCTGATGTATTGCTTATCAAAGCTTTCAGGATTTTCTCCAGGGCGATATTTCTCTTTAGGCCAGAACCTGCTGGAATCAGGAGTCAAAACTTCATCCACGAGATTTATCTGACCATCAATTAAACCAAACTCAAACTTTGTGTCCGCCAAGATGATACCTTTACTTTCTGCGTATTTTGAAGCCTTTGAATATAGCTTGAGACTTAAATCTTTAAGTGTTTCAGCGTACTCACTTCCCACCAATTCCTTCATTTTCTTAAAAGATATATTCTCATCATGTTTCCCCTTTTCCGCTTTTGTAGATGGAGTAAATATCGGTTCGGGCAGTTTTTCGGCCAGCCTCAAACCCTTCGGAAGCTCAATTCCGCACACTTTCCCACTTTCCTGATAATCCTTCCAACCGGAACCAACAATGTAACCCCTAACAATACACTCAACGGGAAATACTTCCGCTTTTTTTACTAGCATGCTCCTATCTTTTAAAATCTCCACATAAGCTTTGCATTCTGGTGGATAGTTCTCAACATCTGCCGTTACAAGGTGATTGGGGCATATATCTTCCAGAAAGTTTAACCAAAATAGAGACATTTTTGTAAGAATCTTACCTTTATTGGGAATGGGACCGGGCATTATCACATCAAAAGCTGATATTCTATCTGTTGCAACAATCAAAAGGTTTTCCCCCAAATCATAGATGTCTCGCACTTTACCTCTTGCAAGGAGTTTCAGCCCGGAGAAATTTGTTTCGTAAAGAGCTCTTTCTTTCATGTAATATCCTCCAGTTTACCACCTTCTTTGTAAAACTTGAACAAAAACTCGGCATCCTTTGGAGATAGATCAAATTTTAGAATGGCTCT
Source organism: Syntrophobacterales bacterium (assembly GCA_026992355.1). Lineage (GTDB taxonomy): Bacteria > Desulfobacterota > Syntrophobacteria > Syntrophobacterales > Thermodesulforhabdaceae > JALXAE01. The sequence goes on from JALXAE010000035.1 coordinate 2,128, forward strand.
GTTCACAATATCCCGCAGCTCTAAATCAGGATGCTCTTGTTTTTGATTCGAAATCCACTTAACAGCTTTTCTAATTGCATCTCCTTCCGGCATAACGGTAGTCATATTACATCTCCTCGGTTTTCCGTAAAACATTTAAAAACTATGTGTTCTTTAGGTAGTTCAAACATAAATCGGCTGGCTCTGGTTTGGTTTCCTTGCCTTCTGATTGCCCAGGTCAAATGAAGCATCTCGGCGGCTCTGGTCATTGCCACATAAAGCAAACGCCTTTCTTCTTCAACTCCTTTAGCTTTTTCCCCGATTCCATCTTCCGTGATAATGGATCTCCAGTGAGGCAACAACCCCTCTTCAACCCCTGCAACGAACACTACCTTAAACTCCAGTCCCTTTGCTGCGTGGAAGGTGAG
>JALXAE010000036.1:0-3972 GCA_026992355.1 Syntrophobacterales bacterium
TATTGGACGCTCCAGATTATTTGCTTTACCGTGAGGTATTGCTATACCACCCCCAACCCCTGTGCTGCACAATCGTTCACGCTCCCACAAAACTTTAAAGATATCATCCTCTGTAAGCGATGTTACCCGGTTGCCTAAAACATGGCTGAATTCTTTCAGGACCTCCAATTTATTGGTGCCCCTTAGATCAGGTATTACAAATTCTTCGCTCAGAATATCCAGAATCCTCATCTCGCAATTATTTAGCCTTAAGTTTCTATCAGACCGTAGTTGCCATCTTTTCTTCGGTATAAAACATTTACCCTCCCGGTACTCTGATTATTGAAAACGATAAAATCCTTTTTCGTAGCATTTAATTGAAGAATTGCTTCCTCTACATCCATCGGCTTAGGGTCATAAGTTTCTGAATAAACCACGGGTGAATCTACAGCTTCACCACCTTTTGACAATAAATCACCTTCATCCAGTATTTCGTCCGATGGGATCCTGTTTAGTATTAAGCCTCTATCCTGAGGAGAAAGTTTTTTTCTTCTGGCTTTATCTAATTGCTTCTTTATTTGCGCCTCAACCGTATCCAGCAGTAGGTCTATAGCGCTGTATACATCATCAGTTTCTTCGGAGGCATTGATTCGTACGCCATTTGCACTAATGAGAACCTCCGCCACATGCCTAAATTTTTCTGATTTCAGAATGACATTGGCCTCGATTGGTTCAAGAAGATAACGTTTCACTTTGCTCAGCTTGTCTTCCACGTATGCCTTCACATCTTCAGAGGGATCCATATTTCTGAAAGTAACATTAATCTGCATACCATTCCTCCATTAAAAGACGGGTTTTTTTCTTTTATGCGAAGGGAGAATACCCATCATTTCTCGATATTTTGCAACCGTTCTTCTGGCAATACGTATTCCCTCCTTTTTCAAAATCTCAGCTATTGCCTTATCACTATAAGGTTTTTTTGGATCTTCACCCTTTATTATGTTCCTGATCTTTTCTTTGACACTTTCGGAAGCAATCTCATCCCCCCCGCTTTTTCTTATCGAACTGTTAAAGAAATATTTCAACTCAAAAATTCCATGGGGCGTCTGCATGTACTTATTTGTTGTAACCCGACTAATGGTAGATTCATGCATTCCTACATCTTCGGCAACATCGCGCAAAACCATGGGCTTTAAATAGGCAACTCCCTTTTCAAAAAATTCTCTCTGAAGTTTGACAATGCTTTCAGATACTCGATAAAGCGTACGCTGGCGTTGGTGGATACTCTTTATAAGCCAACTTGCTGATTTTAGTTTTTCATGAATGTATTCCTTTACTTCGCGGGATAATTTCCCTTTATCTTTTAAAAATTCTTTGTAATACGGGCTTATTCTCAACCTTGGCAATCCCTCTTCATTCAGAAGAACTACAAATTCGTCATCAACTTTCACAACAAAGACATCAGGGCTGATATATTGAAATTCATCACTGGAATATGAACTTCCCGGTCGAGGATTCAAATTTAAGATACAATTTATTGCTTCCTTCACTTCCTCAACAGGTTTTTTCAGTTTTTTAACCAGTTCATGATAATTTTTATTCTCCAGATAATTCATGTAGTGTTTAATAATGGTCAAAACTAATTTGTTATTGGGGAAAAAGTACTCTGCTTGCACAAGGAGACATTCCTGAAGGTCTCTTGAAGCAACCCCCACTGGATCAAAAAGCTGGATTTTTTTCAGAACCTTCTCAACAGTTTTAGGTTCTGTATTGACAAGTGAGGCAATTTCTTCAACTGAAGCATCAAGATAGCCATTTGAATCAATATTGCCAATAATCTCATAGCCTATTGCCATTTCTTCTTCCGAAAAGTTTGAAAGACGCAATTGCCACATTAAGTGATCTTGGAGTGATAGAGGCTTAGTAAACTTGAAGTCATAAGGCGGCAATTCATCGTTTTCTTCTTTTTCGTAAGCAATGGGAGTCCCAGAATTGTATTCATCCAAAAAGGATTCCCAATCAATATCACTACTTAATTTCTCGGTGATTTCTACTTCCCTGGTCACCTGAGTATCTTCTGCCTGGGAGGTAACAATGTTTTCATCGTCTTCCTCATCTACAACCTCTTCTAGCACCGGATTGGTTTCAATTTCCTGCTTAATAGTCTCCAAAAGTTCCAACCTGGAGAGCTGCAAGAGCTTAATAGCCTGTTGCAACTGGGGTGTCATTACCAGTTGGGGCATAACCTTAAGTTGTTGCTTCAACTCCAGAACCATTAGTGCAACCCCGTTAAGTCAATTTGAAACATTCTCCTAAGTAAATCTCTCTCGCTTTTCTGCTTTCAACTATTTCGTGAGGAGTTCCAGATTCAAGAATTTGCCCATTGTGCATAATGTAAGCAATGTCACAAACACTCAATGTCTCCCGAACATTATGGTCAGATATTAAAATACCAATATTCTTTTCCTTCAGACCTTTAATCAAATCTTGAAGGTCCTTCACAGCAAGTGGGTCAATACCCGCAAATGGCTCGTCCAGCAGTATGTATTTGGGTCTGGTTACCAGAGCCCTGCATATCTCCACGCGTCTTCGCTCCCCGCCCGAAAGCTTGTCTGCTCTAGTAGATGCCACATGTTCAATTCCGAATTCTCGCAAAAGGCGATTTAGTCTGTCAATTCTCTCCTGTTTATTCGAATATAATATTTCAAGGATAGCCATTATATTTTCCGCAGCTGTTAATTTCCTAAAGACCGAAGGTTCCTGAGGAAGATAGGTTATTCCTTTTCGAGCCCTCTCGTACATAGCATAACTCATTATATTTTCGCCGTCCAAAAAAACAGCTCCTTCATCGGGAATTATGAGGCCCACTACACAATAGAAGGTCGTTGATTTACCTGCTCCATTGGGACCCAAAAGCCCCACAATCTGTCCTTCCTTAACACACAGATTAACTCCATTTACTACATTACGATTACCATATCTTTTCACAAGGTTTTTAACAACTAAACCTCTATTTTCCGTCATTTTACAACATCTGTTTTGTTTTTTGATGGGTAAAGGATAACCTCAACAGGTTTTTCGCTACCTCCTTCTACAATACTTTTCCTCCTTTTTAGATCTATTGTGATCATTTGCCCCGTAAGTCGATCCTTTCCCTGAGCAACAACAGGGTTGCCCATCAAGTAAATCTTTTGGTTGTTGAGATCATAAACGGCCTTTTGCGAAGATGCCATCCTGTTACCCTGCACCACTCTGACATTTCCCTCAACTTCTATTCTATCTATTTGCTTTAAAATCGATCCCTTGGGGTTAGGTTTGGTCCTCTTTTTTCCGTACACAGTCAGCCTGTCGCAGCTTATTGTAATATCAGCCTGCCTGACCAACACGTGTCCCTGAAAAATAATGGACGCGCTTTTTTCATCAACAATTACCCTGTCACTGACGATATGTAAAGGTTGAGAACTCAAATCAGGGGTCTTTAACGGATCCGAAAATACTTTGATTGGCAGCACCAGAAATAACAAAAGAAAAGAAATTTTTGTGACTATGGCAACTTTCATAGATTCTACCTAATTTCCTAGATTTGTGTACAATGTCAAATTAACTCCACCTTCACCGTAACCTTTCATGGAATTAACTTCAAATTTCCATGATTTAATACTCCCCTTAACTTGTGGGCCAGAAATATATAATGGGGTGGTAGAAGAAATTTCTTTCCTGATGTTTGAGTAAAAAACCCTTTCGGTATGAAGGATGTAATTTTCCGGCAAGCTTACTGTTACGTTGCCAGAAAGTTCCAGATTTTTTACACCAGCAAATATTATCCCTTTCTTGCTTGTGAGGTAAATAACCGAGCCATCATCTAAAAAAAATTGTACCTTTACATTCGTCAAAATTGTCTTCTTTTCTTTCAAATAATACTTTGCAACTCTTGCAAAGATTTTCCACAGTATCTTTCCATCTTCTACTTCGGTATATTCCATGTCATTTAAT
>JALXAE010000036.1:3982-28068 GCA_026992355.1 Syntrophobacterales bacterium
AAAATTGTAAAAATTGCCAAAACAAAAAATTTGATTTTCACTTTGAATCATGCCTGCTCTGGCAACCAAAATACCTGCTTGTCACATTGTGCCAGAGCCCTTGTAATTTCAAAATTATTTCGCATACTTCTCTACAGGCCCCACTTCCACCGGAGCGCTGTGTAACATAATGGGCAAAGGGAAACACATGATTGTTAGCATTAGGTACAGTAACTGACCATCCAACCCTCTGCATCACTGGAATATCTATTAAATCATCACCCATGTAACCTACCTGTTCATCAGTGTATCCTGATTCCCTCAATATTTCTTCATAGGCCAGCAATTTATTTTTAGCATTTTGATGCACGTATTTTATCCCAATTTCTTCGGCCCTAATCTCCGTAGCTCTCGAGTACCTTCCTGTTATTATACCCAGATCAAACCCTGCTCTCACAAGAAGCTTCATTCCGTGCCCATCCTGCACATCAAAGGCTTTAATTTCTACTCCCGTATCCGTATATATTATCCTACCATCAGTTAGCACACCGTCCACATCAAATATCATAAGCTTCAGTTTTTTTATTCTCTCGATTAATTCCGGTTGAAAGATCATCATAAATCCCTTCCCTGCTTCCTTACTACCTGAAAAATCTCCAACAATTCCTTTAGCAAATCATTTACTCTATCCAGGAAATAGGAATTTGGTCCATCACAAAGAGCCTTATCCGGCATAGGATGTACCTCAAGAAATAACCCATCAGCCCCACAGGCCACCGCAGCCCTTGCGAGATGGGGTACAAATTCCCTATCTCCTCCAGAACAGGAACTAAGGCCTCCAGGTTTCTGCACACTATGAGTAGCATCGAAAACGACAGGAAAGCCAAATTTTTTCATAATGGGAATAGCTCTCATATCAACTACAAGATTATTATATCCGAAACAGGAGCCCCTTTCTGTTACCAATATCCTTTTGTTATTTGCACTTTGCACCTTCTTTATAACGTTTTCCATGTCCCAAGGAGCCAAAAACTGACCTTTTTTTACATTAACAATTTTGCCCGTCTTTGCCACAGAAACCAACAGGTCGGTTTGTCTGCAAAGAAATGCAGGAACTTGCAAAATATCTGTAACTTCGGACGCCATTTCAGCTTCCTGTGGGGAATGTACATCGGTCAGTACCGGAACACTAAATTCGTCCTTTATTTTTTTAAGCCACACAAGTCCTTTTTGAATACCCGGGCCTCGAAAAGACGTAATAGAAGTCCTATTGGCTTTATCATAGGAACTCTTAAAGATGTAGGTCACTCTTAACTTCTCGCAAACGTTCTTTAAAACAGATGCAACTTCGGCCATAAGCTCCAGGCTTTCCATTACGCAGGGCCCAGCAATCAAGAAAAATTCCGAAGGACTGCTCAGTTTTTTCCAAAGGCCTTCGCTGTCCATTTCTCCAGACCCCATCTAATTAGATTCGGAATATTCAATGGCTTTTCCAACGAATGCCTTAAAAAGGGGATGTGCCCCCATTGGACGGGATTTAAACTCGGGATGGAACTGACAGCCTAGAAACCACGGGTGTTCAGGAATTTCTATTATTTCCACCAGGTTTTTATCAGGTGACAGCCCAGCAAAATGCAACCCATGTTGCATCAATATATCTCTATATTTGTTGTTAAATTCAAATCTATGTCTGTGGCGTTCCCATATTTCCAATGTTTTATACGCTTCAAAAGCCTTGCTGTTTTTTTCTAAAATACACGGATAAGCACCGAGACGCATTGTACCGCCGAGATCCGTCGATTCATCCCGCCTAATTGTCTTTTGACTTCTGTAATCAAACCATTCTCTCATAAGGTATATTACCGGATTTGGTGTATGCTTATTAAATTCCTGGCTGTGGGCATCCTCAAGACCAGCCACGTTCCTAGAAAATTCCACCACCGCAAGTTGCATACCAAGACATATCCCAAAGAAAGGTATCTTGTTTTCTCTAGCAAACTTAATAGCCTTGATTTTTCCTTCTGTACCTCTTCTACCAAATCCTCCAGGAACCAGTATGCCATGAACTCCTTCAAGAATTGCTTCGCCACCTTCTTTCTCTACTTCCTCAGATTCGATATAAGACAGCTCAACAGTAGCTTCATGGGCCCAGCCAGCATGCATTAAAGCTTCGTGTAAACTTTTGTAAGATTCCTTCAAATTTACATACTTGCCAACAATTGCAATTCGCACGCTTCTGGTCGTCTCTTTTGCTCTTCGAACCAGTCGTTCCCATTCATTGAGAACAGGGGCCCTTGTCCATATATTGAGCATCTGAACTATTTTTTCATCGAGTCCCTCTCGATGAAACATTAGTGGTACTTCATAGATACAATCAACATCCTGAGCAGTTATTACTGCGTCTGGTTCAACATTACAGAAGTGAGCAATCTTGGCTTTGATCTCCTTTGAAAGCCTTTTTTCTGAACGGCAAAGGAGAATATCTGGCTGTATGCCTATACTTCTCAGTTCTTTAACACTGTGTTGTGTGGGTTTTGTTTTCAATTCTCCGGAATTTTTTAAGTAAGGTACCAGGGTCACATGCACATAGAGAGCATTCTCTCGCCCTACATCATTACGAAATTGCCTTATTGCTTCCAGAAAGGGGAGGCTTTCTATATCGCCCACCGTTCCACCAATCTCAACGATTACAATATCTTCTCCGTTAACCACACTTCTTATTGCCTGCTTGATTTCATCTGTTATGTGAGGAATAACCTGGACAGTTGCCCCCAAATACTCGCCCTTACGTTCCTTTTTTATTACCGAGTAATATATGCTTCCCGACGTATAGTTATTTTTCTTCGACATCCTTGCGTGTGTAAAACGTTCATAATGACCAAGATCCAGGTCCGTTTCTGCTCCATCATCGGTAACATAAACCTCTCCATGCTGAAAGGGATTCATCGTACCCGGATCTACGTTTATGTACGGGTCAAGTTTCTGCAGAGTAACCCTTAGCCCTCTGCTCTCCATCAAAGCTCCTATCGAAGCAGCAGCGAGCCCCTTTCCTAAAGACGATAGAACCCCGCCGGTTATAAATATAAACTTAGGATGCCTCAAAATTATCACCTCTCTGCTGTAACCAAATTGTTCTTATTCTTGAACTTCAACAAACTCTACCTTACCAATGCCAAAATTCTTTTCACTTTTTGGATAAAAGAAGCTCACGAAAAGACCTTGCAAGCTCCTCTGGACTTATTACCATAATTTCGCTTTCCAACAATTTTTGGAAATAGTAATCATCTGTCCTGTGATCTGGTACCATATTTTGCCTGCAAACCATTCTCAAAACACATGCACTATAACTATTTTCTGCTCCAATTTTTTCTCCAAAACATGAAAAGTTGAAGGTTGAAAACCCAATTGATTTATAAAAGGCAAGGGTTTCCGAAATCATCTTGGACATGTCCTTTATATTCTGATCTCGTAGCTTATCAAAGCTCCCAATATGAGGCCAAATTCCCAGTACTTCGTTTATCCCCAAGGGAGAGTATGCAGCTATCAAATGGGCATCATTGTACTCCTTGATGTACCTTTCACCTCTGACCTTTTCTTCCTCTACCAATTTTTCCCAATAGGATTTTCCCTTTTGCTCAAAAAACTCCCTGGACCTTCTTAGTAGTTTCTCGTGATGGGTAACGGGTCTATCAGCTCCAAGAACCTGTAAATGAGGATGCATCAGACTGGCTCCTGAAGGAGCCAGATAATTTGCGTTTATGGTGAAGTATCCGATCTCCGGACAATGTCTCGTAACCACTTCTATAAATTCAAAAGCAATCGACAGAGCATCATAAAGAAGGTCCTCGGAAAACTGATCTAAATCGAGATAATGATCTTCTCCCATCATTACAACGGCATGGAAGTTTGAAATTGGAAAAAGATTCGGAAACAGAACACACTTGTTCTTAATTAGTCGTCCATCCGAAATAAGTTCTTCGGGATACTTAGGTGTTGTATGCTTCCACTTCCCATCACACAAAAAACAGGTTTTTTGAGTTTCTATAATCCGCTTTTTTATGTAATTTTCATCTGGAGGAGGAAACATAATTTCTCTTTTGCCGCAGATTGCGTCACTGTGAACACTTACATGACCCAGTAACGGATCTTTCCTGAATTCGATTTTATGTGTGACTAATTCTCCCTTTTGAATAGGACTGTGAAATAAAGGATCGCCATACCATTTTACGAAGTCGATAGACATTTCTTTCCCTTCCAAACTTTTAAAAGGGGGTAACCATATCCCTGATTTTTCCGCTGCAGAGGGCTTCAGCAAATTCACTTACCAGAGCTTCTGTCATACGGACAACACTTTGCCAATACTCTTTCCTTGCTTTTACGTCCAAACCAAAAAGATAAAAATCGTTTCTATCCGGTATTTTTTTCATGGGCAGCTTCTCAATAAAAGCATTAGACGGGGCAATAAACAGAACGTTTTTAAGATTCTCGGGAGACGGTTTTCTATTAAGACGTTTGTCGAACCAACCAGGTATTATTCGTTCGGAATAATGTGGGAAAAAAACCAGTTCATCGTCATCTATTTTATAAGGAAGATCAAGGTGATAGTCAAAAAGCCCCCCATCTCGATACATACCAGGTAATGCACCAGGAATGTCCTTCACCCCTTTCATCACTAAAGGAATTGCACCAGATGCCATTAAAACCTTCTTGAGATTTTCCTCAGTAAGCTCACATATCTTTATGGGAATTGTATTGTTCAGTATATCAAGAGGGACAGAATCCCGAATGTCAGAAAAGAGGACTCTGTCCATGAAAAAGCGCAATAGTTTTCTTTCTAGAGAATTGGCCAGAAACAGCAGAAGCACATATCCAGACAGGATGCTCCTCCTGTCAGATACCCCAGGCCCAAGGGTCCTGACCGCAAAAACATTCAATCTCAGACGTCGATTTGAAAGTATGTGCCTTATATCCAAGGATGTTAAGTAACTTTCAAGAATATTCTTAGCTACAGAAGATACCTCTTCAGAAGATGGTCTTTCAGAAAACCTCTGATCCATATATAGATGGAAAAAGTTCTCTAATGTAGATAAGGGCGATTCCGTACAATATGCAGCAAATCTCCATGATCCAATGGACGATCCTATAAGAAAGACAGGCTGTCTCAAATGAGGTAGTACTTCTGAAAGTATAAACCTGTCGAAATTGTAAAGCATAAGCCATTTGGGACCACCAGCCGCACCAGCTAATACTCTGATTCGCCTGACGTCTAAACCCTCATCCCGAACTATTTCAAGAGCACGATATCCAGCTTTGATTGTCAGATTATTCATGTTACTTTCCCACAGCTAGAAATTTGCACAAAAAGAGCACCCATTCCATATCAAAAAGAAGGGTGCTCCAAAATTCGAAAGGTTATAGTTTTTTAGAAATCAAAAACCTTGTCAAGCTCTTCATCTGGTACCTGGAAGGTTACGTTGTGAGGTGGTAAAGGTTCCACCTTAAAAAACCTTGGAAGCCTGTCATCTGCCTTACTGAAACCGGCTCTAAAATTAAAATCTCTTTCCATCTTCAAGACTTTCTTACCATATTCGACAAAGTCATTCTCTGTCCAGTTCCAACCGTAAAAGGCGTTCAGCATATCAACGAGGGCTTGAAATGTCTCGGGTTGGTCAAGCATAGCAAAGGCAATAAACAAACACATTCCTGTGGAATCGATCGTTGCGGTAGCAATTTGTAAATTTTTCGAAATCTCCACCTGCCCTTCCGGCTTCAAAGGATCAACTGAACCTCCAACCTTCAAGATATTCTGAGCGATGGCATATCCGGCAGTATGATCTGCCCCCATTGTGCTGGTTGCATAGGTAACACCTATACCCTGTGCTGCTCTGGGGTCATAAGCTGGAAGAGCCTGTCCCTTAACCACGGGAACACGACTAACTCCAAAAACCTTTCCTGTAACAGCCGCCCCATTCCCAAGAATTCTACCAAGATGAGTTCCCTTTCCCACTTCATGTATCAGATTGATGGCTCCTTCAGCATCTCCAAAATTTATTATCCCAGCCTCCATTGCGACTGCAATTGTGGCTCCCATCTCTATTGTATCGAGACCGTAGTTATCATAAAGAAAATCCATCATAGCAATGGCGTCAGGATCATCTATTCCGCAATTCGCTCCATTTGCCCATACAGTTTCGTATTCAGGTTGCTTGGTCAAATATTTTCCATCCTTGTCATGAAATATTCCCGAACACCTTATTACACATCCCCTATGGCAGCCATGAGTAGGATTTCCTCCTCGCTCCTTTTCCAGACGGGCATACTCTTCACCACTTATCTTTGGCGTCCCATCAAATCTACCCTGTTTAAAATTAAAGGTGGGGTAAGCCCCGGCTTCATTTATTATATTTGCCAGGATATTAGTTCCATAGGAGGGCAATCCCTTGGATGTTACAGGATGATTTCTCAACCCGTTAACAAATCTTTTGTTTGCTTCTTGAAACTTTTCGGGATCCTTCGGGGTTCTCATCTTCATTCCACTATCGTCAAGTACTATCACCTTAACTCCCTTTGATCCCATCACAGCTCCAACTCCACCTCGACCTGCATGTCTGGTAGGTCTTAGTTCCATGTCAGTACATGCAACTGACGCAGCACTCATTTTCATCTCGCCAGCAGGACCAATGGAAATACAACATACCTTATCACCATATTTTTCCTTGATTTTCTCAACCAGATCGTAATTGGTCAGACCCTTAAGATCATTATTAGGTGTTACTTTGACGCCCTCTTTGTTGATGTAAACCTCGTAAACATCACTGTCATTAGGAAGCCCTTCAAGTACTAAAGCAGCATATCCAAGGCGAGCCATAACCTGAGCAGCCTGCCCGCCGGAGTTAGATTCCTTGATCGTACCGGTCAACGGGCTTTTGCACCCCACGGATAATCTTCCGCTCATGGCTGCTGTAGTACCACTTAACAATCCAGGTGCAATTACAAGCTTGTTTTCCGCTCCCAGAGGATGACAATCGGCCGGCACTTCCTTGGAAACTATGGCTGAGGTGAGAGCTCTTCCTCCAAGGCCTTCATATTCCCCCATATCAGTTTCAATGACTTTGGGACCACCCTCGGCTCCCATGTTAATTCTTAAAATCTTCATGACGCCCTCCTTATCTCGCGATAAAAAACAACAAAATACCTAATTGCCGACCAGTAACCAAAAAAGATGGAAATCCACAAAAATGTATATCCAATATTATACATAGTTTTTTCTGCTTTAGGAATATACAAAAGCAAAAACAACATAGCTATGCTTTGAGAAACCATCTTATTTTTTCCGGATCTGCTAGCTTGAATAATCAAACCATGGGATGCCGCAAGAGATCTGAGCCCCGTGATGACTATTTCTCTGCTAATAACGAGAAATGTAACCCAGGCTTGAACCTTTTTTAATGGAATTAACATAATGAATACCGCTGAAACCAGAAGCTTGTCTGCAAGAGGGTCCATGAGCTTGCCTATTGACGTAACCCTATTTTGTCTCCTGGCAACTATTCCATCGAAATAATCAGTTAAGGTGGCAAAGAAACAAAGAGAAAAAGCAACATTATAATCAACAGGACTTACCGGGGGATTCAAAAAAACAATAACCAGAGGAACAGTAGCTATTCTTAAGTAGGTTAAAATATTAGGCAGATTGATGAGCTCGTGAGCACTAACTTTCCTTTTAGGCATGTACTCAAACTTTTTTCACGAATTCCTTATGTAGTGCAGATAATATTTCAATACTCGTCGAATATATTCGCGTGTTTCGCGATAAGGGGGTACTCCGCCGTATTTTCTCACAGCATTAGGTCCAGCATTGTAAGCAGCTAGAGCCAGGATTAAATTGTTGTTAAATTCCTTTAGCATTTGCTTGAGATACTTTACCCCTCCAATGAGATTATGCAGAGGATGCCTCGGATTGTAAATCCCCATTTCAAAAGCCGTATCCGGCATGAGTTGCATCAATCCAATAGCCCCTTTAGGAGAAATGGCATGAGGGTTAAACCCAGATTCAGCTCGTACAACCGCTTTGACAAGCCTGTAATCCACCCCAAAATACGAGGAGATTGCGCGAATATATTTGTCCAAAACCTTTTCGTAAGCCTGAGAATAGTATGGCGAAACTCTCTTACGACTTCGTTTCTTAATTGAAACCCTTTTTATACTTTTCCTGTTTTTTACACTATTTTCTTGCCGACTCTGTTGTCTATGTATTGTGGCAGAATCGGTTGGTACATTGGTAAAATGAATCACCCCTTTTTCGTCCACATATGTGTAAATCTTTCCACAGGACACACCAGGGCTAAAAAACAGAAATAATAAAGGAGACATCAATAACGCAAGGAGTACACCTATCCTGGCATGCATGTCGGTAACCCCAGCCTTCCCATTATTCCACCTTTTTCCAATCTGCCATGAATTTTTCAATTCCGATATCTGTTAAGGGATGTCGGATAAGCTGTTCTATTACTTTAAATGGAATTGTGGCTATATCAGCGCCCAGCTTCGCAGCTTCAAGCACATGTAAAGGGTTTCTTACGCTAGCCACTATAATCTCAGTCTCAAACAAGTAGTTAGCGTATATTTCTACGACGTCTTTCACTAGATCCATTCCGTGAGATGATATATCATCCAAACGGCCAACAAATGGACTTACATACGAGGCTCCTGCTTTGGCAGCAAGAAGTGCCTGAAGGGGTGAGAAGACAAGAGTTACATTTGTATTAATTCCTTCAGACGAAAGGACTTTAACAGCCTTTAGTCCTTCTTTCGTCATGGGTATTTTTACGACCACGTTTGGATCAATAGAAGCAAGCTCTTTAGCTTCAGCTATCAGGTCCTCCGCTTTAGTTGATACTGCTTCAGCACTTACTGGACCTTGAACTATTTCACAAATAGTCTTTATATGCTCTCTAAAGGCTTCTTTGCCTGAAATTCCCTCCTTCGCGATAAGGGTAGGATTTGTTGTAACTCCATCGAGTACACCAAGTTCGTGAGCAGCTCTTATTTCATCAAGATTTGCCGTATCTATAAAGAACTTCATCCAAGCCTCCCTTAAGAAGATTCATCTTTTTTCTTCAGAAATTTTTCTCTACACTCATTGCTACAAAAATAATATGTCTTTCCATTCATATCCAGAGTTACAGCCCTGTCCTTTACAAAGTACACCCCGCACTCAGGATCCTGCACAAGTTCGGCTCCTTCAAGATGTTCTCGCTTTCGCTCTTCCTTACGAGCAATTTTTTCTTTACTTTGGAAGCTCTTCTTCCACCACCGGTAAATCACATAAGCCAACAAACCATAAATAACAAGCCTTATCATACCACATCTATCCTCTCTACTCTCTGCTCACCGCATGGCAATTTTTCCAGCATTTTACAAGCCGTTAATCCCATAAGAGGATGTCTCCAATCTGGATCAACTTCACACAAAGGCTCCAGAACAAACCTCCTATTAGGCAGTTCAGGATGAGGCACCTTTAGATGGGGTAAATGTATTAACTGATCACCGTATGACAAAATATCAAGGTCAATAACTCGAGGCCCCCATTTCACTTTACGTACTCGTCCCATTTCTTTTTCTATATTTTGTAACTCCCTAAGTAAGCTCTCCGCATCGAGAAGAGAATCTCCCATTACCACCCCGTTTACAAACCACTCCTGCTCCTTAAACCCTACTGGTTCTGTTCTATACCACGAAGACATTTTTCTAACAAAAAAACCCTCTAACCTTTTCAGTCTCTCCACGGCAATTTCGCAATTTTCAAGCGAATTTCCAATGTTACTACCAATACCAATAAAAACCTTCACAGGAATATTCATGCTAGAATTTAAGCTTTCTCAACCTTTCAATTGCCTCTTCAATCCGTTCTTTTGGAACAGTAAGGGCAAATCTAATGTAGCCCTCTCCCGGTTCGCCAAAGCCGTTTCCGGGAGTTGTTACTATACCGGCTTCTTTCAGGAGCTTCATTGAGAATTCCGTTGAAGTGGTACCGTGAGGAATCTTACACCACACATAAAAAGTAGCCTTCGGTTTGGCAGCATTCAACCCAACTTCGTCTAGCCCTTTCAGCAACACATCTCGTCTTTCCTCATAAATCCTACACATTTCAGAAACACAATCTTGATTACCCTCCAGAGCCACTATTCCAGCTTTCTGGATGGCATTGAAGGCTCCGGAGTCTATATTACTTTTGACCTGCCCAAGGGCCTTTATTATATCGCTGTTTCCTACAGCAAACCCCAATCTCCACCCGGTCATGTTGTAGGTTTTGGAGAGAGAATGAAATTCAATACCAACATCCTTTGCTCCATCAACCTCCAGAAAACTCGGGGGAATGTATCCGTCAAAGGCAAGTTCAGAATAGGCTGCATCGTGACAGACAATTATGTCATGCTTACGAGCAAAATTCACGACCATCTCAAAAAATTGCTTATCTGCCACAGCACTGGTGGGATTGTTCGGGTAATTTATAAACATAAGCTTGGCCGACGAAGCCACCTCCTCCGGAATCTGTTTAAGATCAGGTAGAAAGCCATTTTTCTCCAGAAGAGGCATAAAGAAGGATTCCCCACCGGCAAGAATAGTTCCCGTATGATAAACAGGGTACGACGGGGACGGAACAAGAACCGTATCTCCAGGGTTTACAAAAGCCAGCGGAATGTGGGCAATACCTTCTTTGGAGCCTATTAAAACGATGACTTCTGAAGAAGGATCAAGTTCTACTCCGAATCTTTTCTCGTACCATCCTGCCACACAGTCCCTGAAATCATTCATTCCGGAATAGGAGGGATACCTGTGAGTCGAAGGATCATCTACAGCTTGCTTCAAAGCTTCAATTATGTGAGCGGGCGTTGGAAGATCTGGATCCCCAACACCAAAATCAATAATATCTACCCCGCTTGCCTTGACCTCGTCCCTCAACCTATCAAGTTCTTTAAAAAGATACGGAGGTAACAACTTAAGTCGTTCGGCAACTTCAACTGTCATCGAAAGAGCCTCCTTTTCATAGGATAGTGGTTTAAGCCGATTTTAGACCAAGAACATCCTGCATGTCATATACGCCTGGAGCTTTATCTACAACCCATCTGGCAGCTCTAAGAGCCCCCCTTGCAAAATTGTCCCTGTTGTGTGCCCTATGAGTAATCTCTATGCGCTCTCCAAGGCTGGCAAACAAAATTGTATGTTCTCCTACTATGTCACCAGCTCTTATTGTTTGCATACCAATCTCTGTTTTACTGCGCTCGCCAATAAATCCTTTTCTTTCGTAAACGGCTACTTCATTAAAATCTCTCTGCAGGGCATTTGCTAGTATATGACCCAGTCGAACAGCTGTTCCGCTTGGGGCGTCTTTTTTAAAACGATGATGAGCTTCGATTATTTCAACATCGAAATCATCACCAAGAAGCATTGCTGCATATTCAGCAAGCTTAAATAGTATATTTACTCCAACGCTCATATTTGGGGCGATAACTAAAGGAATATGTTCGGAAAAGCTTTTTATTTCATCTAGCTGTTGGGCAGTAAAACCGGTTGTTCCGATTACTATTGGTTTCTTCTTGGAAGCACACATTTTAGCATGGGTCAAGGAGGCGTCAGGATGGGTAAAATCAATCACAACGTCGGCCACAGACACCACATCTTCTATATCACTCCCCACAGTTAAAGAACCAGGAGCTCCAGGTACATATTCCTTTAAAAACCTTCCGACAGCTTCATGATCTGGACGCTCCCATCCTCCTACAAGCTCCATGTCATCGGCTTCACACACAAGTTGAGCAATACGTCCTCCCATGCGACCGGCAACTCCTGCCACACCAACCCTAATCATTTCTATCTCCTTATTTACTATACATTTCTGGGCTACTTTTAGATTAATCCGTAGTCCTTGAGAACAGTCTGCAGTTTTGTCCGATTAGAATCAGATAATGATACTAGAGGGAGCCTTACCTCATCGCTGGGAATCTTACCCATCATTCCGAGAGCCGCTTTTACGGGAACTGGATTCGTTTCGCAAAATAGTATGTTACATAAAGGAAGCAACTTATAACTCAGTTTCCTGGCTTCATCCCAATTGCCCTGAAGCGCAAAATTACACATGTCAGCCATATCCTTAGGGGCTATGTTGGAAACAACGGAAATCACTCCCTTACCCCCAACACTCAAAAGGGGGTAAGTTATGTAATCTTCACCCGACAACACAGCAAAGTCATCACCACATTTTGCTACAATTTCCATGATTTGTTTTATGGAACCTGATGCCTCCTTGACTCCAACAATGTTATCTATCCTGGAAAGCTTTTCTATTGTAGCAGGTTCCATATTTACAGCGGTTCTTCCGGGGATATTGTATAAAATAATAGGTATATCAACAGATGCGGCAACCTTTTCAAAATGCCTGTATAATCCCTCCTGAGTGGGCTTATTATAATAAGGACAAATCATCAAAACCCCATCGGCGCCTACATTTTTAGCGTGTTTTGTAAGCCGGATAGCTTCAGCCGTATTGTTAGATCCAGTTCCAGCTATTACGGGCACTCGCCCGTTAACATGTTCTACGGTTATTTCCACAACCCTTTCATGTTCTTCAAAAGATAAAGTAGCCGATTCACCTGTGGTTCCACAGGGCACAATTCCATGGGTACCCTGTTCAATCTGGAAATCGATGAGAGATCTTAAGCTGTCTTCATCGACCTTGCCATCCTTAAAAGGTGTAACTATTGCAACGAAAGCTCCCCGAAACATAACTTTCTCCTTTTTATAACGGTTGCTCTACCTGATAGTTTCCCACCACATAAAGCCATCATAAGCTACCAAAGCTGGCCCTTCTAGGAAAATATTATCAAACACGCCATCATTATAGGTAAAGTAAATAGTGAGGACTTCTCCACTTCTGGTTTTAACGGACACTGGAGAATCAGTCATATCTTTTGCCCGGCCGATTATTGCAACAGCAATACTCCCGGTACCACAGGCTAGAGTTTCATCTTCAACACCCCGTTCATAGGTTCTAATATAAACCATCTGAGGCGATTCCACGTAGGCAAAATTTACATTCGTACCCGCTGGTTGAAATTTTTCGTGAAACCTTATGGTCCTGCCGACATCTCGCACATCGATCAATTCCAATTCATCCAACGACTTAACAAAAAAAACCACGTGAGGTACTCCTGTGTTAACAAAATGAACCGGAACAAACTCCCCTTCTTTTAACTCCAAGGCTATATCTGTCTGAAGGTCCGAAATACCGGGAATTTTCACCTTAACCCTGTCACCAAGAACCTCAGCATCTATGAAACCAGCAAGGGTTCTGAATGTCATCTTCTGGTTTTTCACAATTCCATTGAGAAAACAGAACCTGGCGGCACATCTTGCCCCGTTGCCACACATCTCAGCTATGCTTCCATCTGAGTTCAAAAAAGTCCAGGCAAAATCAACTTCATCATCATTTTCGATAAGTATCAATCCATCTGCCCCTACTGAAAGCTTACGACGACAGGCCATCTTAGCCAGTCGCTGGGCTTCTTTGGTGTCAAATTTTCCCATTCTGTTGTCGATAATGATAAAGTCGTTACCGCTTCCTGTCATTTTAAAAAAAGGAATTTTCTTACCCATCTTACTCCTCTAACTCACGAAAAATTAGGTATCCTCTCCAACCTGATAAGGTC
The DNA here is from genome assembly GCA_026992355.1 of Syntrophobacterales bacterium. Classification (GTDB taxonomy): domain Bacteria; phylum Desulfobacterota; class Syntrophobacteria; order Syntrophobacterales; family Thermodesulforhabdaceae; genus JALXAE01. The sequence continues at coordinate 17,671 of JALXAE010000036.1, forward strand.
ATCCCAGCTTTCTCTCTCGCGAATTATCTGAAAAGAATTGTCTTTCACGATAACTTCTGCAGAACGAGGTCTCGAATTATAGTTGGATGCCATAGTGAAACCGTAAGCTCCAGCGCTCATAACAGCAAGCAATTCTCCTCTAAAACTCTTCTGCAAAACTCTGTCTCGAGCAAGAAAGTCCCCAGATTCGCAGATGGGACCAACAATGTCGAATTTTTCCTCAGAACGATCTTCGAACTTATTTACCGGAACTATTCGATGGTAGGAACCGTAAAGGCTGGGTCTAATAAGATCGTTCATGGCAGCATCAACGATAATAAAATTTTTGCTGGGAGTTTGTTTTGTATAAAGTACCTTTGTCAATAGAATGCCAGCATTTCCCACAATAACCCTTCCGGGTTCAAAAATTAGCCTGTAAGGTGCATCCTTAAGCTCTTTCAGAATCGCTTCGGCATATTCGCTTGGATGGGGAGGCTGTTCATCTTCATAAGTGATTCCAAGTCCTCCCCCAAGATCAAGATACCTAATGTGGATACCCTCCTCTTCCAATCTGTTAATCAATGCTTTTAACCTGCGCAGAGCATCCACGAAGGGCAAAAGTTCTGTTAACTGGCTGCCAATATGACAATCCACACCAATAATTTCGACATTTTCCAGAGATGCCGCTTTTCTGTACTCATCCACAGCTGATTCAACATCAATTCCAAACTTGTTCTTTTTCAAGCCTGTTGAAATGTAAGGATGAGTTTGAGGATCCACATCGGGATTTACTCTTATGGCTATAGGAGCCTTCACTTTTAGTTTTCCAGCCCTCTCATTTATGACTTTTAGCTCCTCAGACGACTCAATATTGAACATGAGTATGCCTTCTTTAAGAGCAAAATCTATCTCTTCTTCTGTCTTCCCAACACCTGAATACACAATACGATTGGCAGGAATACCCGCTTTCAGAGCTCTATACAGTTCGCCACCGGAAACAATGTCCATACCTGATCCAAGCTGTCCCAAGATATGCAGTATCCCAATGTTCGAGCTGGCTTTGACAGCAAAACACGTCAAATGATCAAAAGAATTGAATGCTCCGTCAAAAACCCTGAAGTGGTGAGTAATTGTGGCATGACTGTAAACGTAGCATGGAGTACCGACTTCTCTAGCTATTGTTTTTAGAGGTACATCTTCGCAATAAAGTTCCCCATTTACATAATGGAAGTGATGCATGGCTCTAAAATCTCCTCATTTGAAAAAGACATTCCTTATTTCAACCCATGAAGAAACAAGGCCTTCTTTATAAGGTGGGTTCGGTGATGCGGAGGATACTGCGTAAGAATAAACCTCATTTTTCTTGACCTTGTTGTCTATAAATGGAGGATGTTTCAATGGAGTTTGAGTAAGTCTCACAATAGTTCCATCAGGATCCTTGCGATAGACATAATATCCCCCAACTGGCACACTGACTTCTAACCAGTGAACTTCAAGCCCCTTATTACTCGGTACAACCCACACTGTTTTGGGTGGAGGAGGTAATATTTTGTCTTCGGCACGAACTCTCCCGGCTATATACGGTTTACCCCAAATACTTACCCGCCCAACCTGATAATAAGGCGTAATTCTGTATTCATAAACCTCCCCCGGTTTAACTTCACCATCAAGAAAAGTAGACTCCCTGTACCCTCCAGTATCTATACGCTGCCAGGGGCCATTTGTACTTCTTCTTTCGATGGCAAAACTTATCCCGTTTTTAATAACAGATTTCGCCTTTTCTTTCGGAATAAACCATTTTACTAAAATGCCTTCCTTTCCAGCTTTAACAGAGGCTTTTTTTATCATCGGCGGAAAGTCAAGCACTCGAACATCTAAGGGCTTCCCATAAGAAAGAGGACGCCTTTTTTCCACATCATAAGCGACTATTCTATAGCGATAGGCACGGTGAGAAGAAACATTTTCATCTTTCCACAGGAGTTCATGATCCAACCTTATTGCCGGATCAGGATAATCGGGACTGATGCATTTGGACTCTTCCCAGGGAAGCTCCGGACAGTCTATACATCCAAGGCCTTTCCAGGGAATATTTGCCTTTTGTATGACAAAACAAAAGGGATAGGTCTTTCCCTTGTGGGATACCTCAGGATATTTCCATTTGAGGATTATACCACCTGGAGTTACCCTTGCTTCCTCTATCAAAGTTACTGGAACTTGAACTTTCCTTTCGGGAAGGGGAATAGGAAGCGTTTTTTTTCCACAGGAATAGACAAAGACCAACAGGAAACAGACCCCAAGGAATATGAATCGATTTTTATCCATTTTCACCATAAGAACCCCTGTTAACTCTTCGATCCGAGTTCCTCTTTGAGCATGGACAGATGCTGACGTATTTCTTCAATAGCCTCACGCACTCTTAAAAAAGAAGTGCCACCGATAGACTTACGCCTTTCAACGGCCTTTCTGTAATCCAATACTTCGAAAACGTCTTCTTCAAAACACTTGGAAAATTGTTTTAATTCTTCCAGAGAACAATCTGTCAATTTTTTATTGGAATCGATACAATACTTTACAATTTGTCCCACTGAATGGTGAGCCTTTCTGAACGGAACTCCTTTGGACACTAAGTAATCAGCCAATTCAGTTGCCAGTGTATATCCACTTTCCAAAGCACTTTCCATTCTCTCTTCATTAAACTTAACTTCAGGAAGCATTAGAGCCAGAAGTTGAAGAGTTCTTACAATTGTGTCAACTGTATCGAAAACCGGTTCCTTATCTTCCTGCAAATCTCGATTATAGGTTAGAGGTAGGCCTTTGAGAACCGTTAAAAGTGATATGAGGTTTCCATAAATCCTACCGGTTTTTCCTCTCATAAGTTCTGCCACATCAGGATTTTTCTTTTGAGGCATTATGCTAGAACCTGTACAAAAGGCATCACTTATTTCCACAAAACTAAACTCAGGGGACGACCAGATGATCAATTCCTCAGACAATCTACTTACGTGCATGGCGATTATTGCTGAAGCAGCAAGAAATTCTACAAGAAAATCTCTATCGCTTACAGCGTCCATACTATTTCTTGTGATTTTCGAAAAGCCAAGGTATTTAGCCGTCCACTCCATATCTATGGGAAAGGTGGTTCCGGCAAGGGCAGCGCTTCCAAGAGGTAACACATCAACCCTTTTGTAACAATCCCTGAAACGTTCCTCATCTCTTCGAAACATTTCACAATAAGCCATTAAATGGTGCCCAAGACTGACGGGTTGGGCATGCTGCAGGTGAGTAAAACCAGGGAGTACGACTTCTACATTTTCTTCCGCCAGATTGGCTAAGGCCTCCATGACCCGTATCAGATTTATTCTCACTTCTATTATTGCATCCTTCAAATACATCCGCATGTCCAGGCAAACCTGGTCGTTTCTTGACCTCGCTGTATGCAGTTTGCCCCCTATATCGCCAACCTTCTGAATCAGGCGATGCTCTATGGCCATGTGAATATCTTCATAAAACGGCTCGAATACGAACTCCCCCCGCTCGATTTCTCTCTGTATTTCTCCAAGAGCTGTAACGATTTCTGATGCTTCATCGTGGGAAATAATTCCGCATTCCGCCATCATGCGGCAATGAGCAATACTTCCTTTAATGTCATACTTATAAAGCCTTTTGTCGAAACTCAAAGATTCAGTGTATTCTTCAACTTCCTGACGGGTTGGTTTATCAAATCGCCCTTGCCACGGTTTTTGCGTCATCACGAAATTCCTCTTTGTTGTTCAAGCATAGATGCGATTTTCAGTCTTAATCCCTGCAATCTTATGAACCCGGTAGCATCCCTTTGATCATAAACGTCGTCTTCCTCAAAGGTGGCAAAACCCGGTTGATACAAAGAATTGCTCGATTTTCGTCCAAGCACTATGACATTTCCTTTGTAAAGCTTTAGCCTAACTGTTCCTGAAACCGGCTCCTGAGCCAGATCCATCAATTCCTGCAATAGTTTTCTTTCAGGGGAAAACCAGAATCCATTATAAATAAGTCTCGAATACTCAGGAATAAGAGAATTTCTTATGTGCAAAACTTCCCTGTCCAAAGTGATGGATTCCAGGGCCATGTGAGCAGTTCTTAGTATTGTGCCACCAGGGGTTTCATACACACCGCGCGATTTCATCCCGACGAATCTATTTTCTACAATATCAACCCTGCCTATACCGTGTCGCCCACCGATCTCGTTCAATGTTTTAAGCAGAACAGCTGGAGAATAACATTTACCGTTAATAGCAATGGGGTTTCCCTTCTCAAAATCAATCTCAATAATTTCCGGCACATCAGGTGCCTTCTCCGGGCTAACAGTTAATTTAAACATATCTTCCGGTGGTTCAGACCAAGGATCTTCTAAAATTCCACCTTCGTAGCTTATGTGAAGCATGTTTCTATCAGAACTGTACGGTTTTTCCTTAGTAACAGGTACCGCTATATCATGCTTTCTGGCAAACTCCAGCAAATCGCTTCTTGATTTAAAATCCCACTCCCTCCACGGCGCCACAATCTTTATGGAGGGGTCCAAGGCCATGTAAGTCAACTCAAAACGGACCTGATCATTGCCCTTTCCAGTGGCCCCATGGCTAACTGCATCAGCACCTTCTTCATGAGCTATCTCGATTTGCCGCTTTGCAATAAGAGGTCTCGCAATGGATGTCCCAAGAAGATACTGACCCTCGTATATAGCATTTGCCCGAAACATAGGAAAAACATAATCCCTTACAAATTCTTCCTTTAAATCCTCGATTCTTACCTTGCTTGCCCCCGTCTTGATTGCTTTCTCTTCTAGCCCTTCCAGTTCCTCTTCCTGTCCAATATCAGCAACATAGGCTATGACTTCACACCCGTATGTCTCCTTTAACCACTTCAAAATTATAGATGTGTCTAGCCCTCCAGAGTAAGCAAGTACGATTTTATGAATAGTCATGCCCCTTTCTCCCTTTACATTAGATCAAAAGCCACTCAAGTAGCGCCATTTGTGCCCACATTCTGTTTTCAGCCTGATCGAATATAACATCTGCAAAGTCTTCCATAATGTCGTCACTTATTTCTTCTCCCCTATGGGCTGGTAAGCAGTGTAAGACAATCGCCTCATCGGATGCATATTGTAGTAAATCACGGTTCACCTGAAACCCTTTGAAAGCCTCAAGTCTCGCTTCAGCCTCTGACTCCTTTCCCATACTAGCCCAGACGTCGGTGTTTATAACCAAGGCATCCTTTACCGCCTCAAAAGGATCGTTAGTGATTTCTATTTTCCCCTTACCCGCCTTTTTAGCCCTGTTTACGATATCAGAATCAGGTTCATAGCCCTTAGGAGTTGCGACTTTGAGGTGCAATCCCATCCGGGATGCCACTACTATCCACGAATGTGCCATATTGTTTCCATCGCCAACCCAAGCAATCGGGAAATCAAAACTCTCCTTTTTCTCCCAAATAGTAAGTAAATCGCTCAATACCTGACAGGGATGATAACTGTCAGTCAAACCGTTTATAACGGGAATTGACGAATACATTGCCAGTTCTTCGGCTTCTTTATGAGCATAGGTTCTTATAACAAGCCCGTCCACGTATCTCGACAAAACTCTTGCTGTGTCCGAAAGGGGTTCCTTTCGCGAAAGCTGGGTTTCTTTAGATGTCATAAAAATGCACTGCCCCCCCAGCTTATACATCCCAGCTTCAAAGGAAACTCTGGTTCTAGTGGAGGGTTTCATAAACAGCATTCCCAGTATTTTACCTTTGAGGGTTTGTATCAGGGCACCCTCCGATGATGCCTTTTTAAGCACACGGGCTCTTTCAATGAGATCCCATATTTCTTCTTCTGAAACGTCCCACAATGTTAAAAAATCTCGCTTCATCTTAGCTTAGCTCCTCGAAAACCCTATCTAAAATTTCCGTGAGTCGGTCAATGTCTTTTTGTTCTACGATAAGGGGAGGTGTAAATCTAATTATGTTGTCCTGGATACAGTTAATGACAACCCCGTATTCAAGGCATTTCTTTACTACGGGCTGTCCAGAACATGTTAATTCCATGCCCACGATTAGTCCTCGCCCTCTGATTTCCTTCACAAATTCATACTTCTCCTTGAAGGAAGACAGACGTTCAAGAAGATACAACCCAACCCGATTTACATGCTCCAAAAATTCAGGCCTATTAATTGTGCGAAGCGTCTCCAAAGCTGCTGCAGTGACCAAAGGTGTGCCGCCAAAGGTGGTAGCATGCGAACCTGGGCCAAAGGCCTCTGCAATATCTTCTTTGGCCAGCATGGCTCCTATAGGCAAACCATTTGCCAGGGCCTTAGCCAAGGTCATGATATCTGGTTCTACACCTTCATGTTCGTAAGCAAACAACTTGCCGGTACGCCCCATGCCAACCTGAACTTCGTCAAAAATAAGTAAAACATTTTTCTCCGAACACAATGCCCTCAGTTCTTTTAAATAGCCTTCAGATGGAATCCTGACCCCACCTTCCCCCTGAATCGGTTCAACCAGAACGGCGCAGGTTTTATCAGTTATAGCCCTTTCTACGGCTTCAATGGAATCGTAGGGAACATAGGTAAAACCTTCAACCAGGGGTTCGAAGCCTTTCTGTACCTTTTCCTGACCTGTAGCTGAAAGAGTTGCAAGGGTACGCCCATGAAAGGAGTTCTTCATTGTGATTACGTGGAATCGACCAGAACCGAAATGTTCGTTACTGTACTTCCTGGCAAGCTTTAAAGCCGCCTCATTCGCCTCAGCTCCACTGTTACAGAAGAAAACCCTGTCAGCAAATGAGCAATTTACCAGTTCTCGGGCAAGCTGGACTTGAGGCTCGGTGTAGTAAAGGTTTGAAACATGCACGAGCTTCCTCGCCTGGTCGCATATAACCTGAGACACATTCTCCGGACAGTGGCCCAGGTTGCAGACGGCAATTCCAGCAACGAAGTCAAGGTATTCTTTTCCCTTATCATCCCATAACCTGCAACCACTTCCCTTGACAAAAGTTATGGATTCTCGAGCATAAGTGGCGAAAATTACGGAATCGCACAACTTTTTTAGTTCATCAGTCATCTTGTGGTTTCCTTTCTTTGATTATTTCAGTACCAATCCCTGAATCGGTGAATATCTCGAGAAGAACGGAGTGAGGAATCCTTCCATCTATAATATGCACCTTGTCAACACCGTTCTGTACAGAGTCAACAGCACATCTCACCTTGGGAATCATTCCTCCCCTAATCACCTCTGCGTCTATGAGTTCCAATGCATCTGCAATAGTTATACTCGACAAAAGATTACCCGCTGGATCTAACACTCCTGGAACATCTGTCATAAGAATTAACTTGCTAGCTTTCAGGGCAGACGCAATTGCCCCGGCTACCAGGTCAGCATTTATATTGAATGTTTCCCCATTGGGTCCAACTCCAACAGGTGCAACTACAGGAATTATCTGGCTTTGCTCCAGAATTTTTAAAATATCCAGGTTAATTTTCTTTACCTCACCCACCAATCCAATATCTATAATCTCAGGAGGCCTATCGTCTCCCTGATATTTAAAAATATGCATTTTAACCGCTTCAATAAGGTGGGTATCCTTACCGCTTAGCCCTACAGCTTTACCACCATGGCTCTGTATGAGATTGACTATCTCTTTATTAACTCTTCCAGCAAGAACCATTTCGACAATGGTCATGGTTTCTTCATCTGTTACCCTCATCCCTTCTTTAAAAAGAGATTCCTTGCCAATTTTCTTAAGCATAGTTCCGATCTGAGGACCGCCGCCATGAACAATGATAGGATTGATTCCCACATACTTTAAAAGAACCACATCTTTTGCAAAGGACTCCTTAAGATCTTCCTTCACCATTGCATGGCCGCCATATTTGATAACAATGTTCTTCCCGTAAAATTCTCTAATGTAAGGCAGGGCCTCCGTCAGTACCTGTACTCTATCAATACCAGGAACCTCTATCACAACCAATCTCCCTACGATCTCAGTTTAAACTTACAAGATGTAACGGCTGAGATCCTGATCTTCAACGATGTCTTTTAATTTTTCGTGCACATATTCCTTTGTAATTCTGATAGTTTGCCCCTGTAAGTCTGGAGCACTAAATGACACATCAGACAATAACTTTTCCATTATGGTGTGCAGCCTGCGTGCTCCAATGTTTTCTGTTCTGCTATTAACCTCAAAGGCTATCTCAGCTATCTCCTCAATTGCTTCCTTATCAAAAACTAACTCAACCCCTTCAGTTTCAAGTAACGCTTTATATTGAGTTATAAGTGCATTTTCTGGTTCGGTAAGAATTCTCACAAAATCATCCCTTGTAAGAGATTGCAGCTCAACTCGTATGGGAAATCTGCCCTGAAGTTCAGGAATTAAGTCAGCTGGTTTAGCTATGTGAAAAGCACCCGATGCGATAAATAGGATGTGATCCGTCCTCACCATGCCATACTTTGTCATTACAGTTGATCCCTCCACAATAGGCAGCAAATCTCTCTGAACCCCTTCTCTGGAAACATCTGGTCCCCCTGAAGCTTCCCGGCCGGCAATTTTGTCTATTTCATCGATGAAAATAATGCCTGAGTGTTCAACCCTGTCTATAGCTATTTTTATTACTTTGTCCATATCTATCAATCGTTGAGACTCTTCTTCAATCAGTATTTGTCTGGCTTCTGGAATTTTTACCTTCCTGCGGCGGGTTTTTTTCGGCATCATTGAGCTCAACATTTCCCTCAAGCTGTAGTCAAGCTCTTCAAGGCCAGCACCGGCAAAGACTTCTATCATAGGCGCAGAACGATCGGGTACATCAATTTCCACATACCTGTCATCTAAAGCCCCTTCCCGGAGAAGTTTTCTGAGTTTCTCTCTTGTTGCATCAATCTGCTGAGCCTCAATTATTTCACCGCCTTCTGTCTGAAGCGCTGGAGATTTAACCTTTCTTCTGGGCTGGGGCAACAGGATGTCTAACAGTTTCTCCTCTGCTAGCTCCTCAGCTTTTTTTCTGACCCTCTGAAGCTCCTCCGACCTCACCATATTGACTGCAATATCCGTCAGATCCCTAATCATCGACTCAACATCCCTTCCTACATACCCCACCTCGGTAAACTTGGTTGCTTCAACTTTCAAAAAGGGAGATTGAGCAAGCCTTGCAAGGCGTCTCGCAATTTCTGTTTTTCCTACTCCCGTAGGACCTATCATGATTATATTTTTCGGCGCTATTTCATCCCGCAGATGTTCTGGTACCTGCTGCCTTCTCCACCGATTTCTTAATGCAATTGCAACCATTCGTTTTGCTTCTTTTTGTCCTATAATGTACTTATCCAGTTCCTTAACTATCTCAGCAGGTGTTAAAGGCTTCTCCATATTTACAACTCCTCAATTAAGAACTCTCGATTTGTGTAAATGCAAATAGATGCAGCGATATCCATCGCTTCCTGCACTATCTCGCGAGGCGTAAGGTTTGAATGCTTGATAAGAGCTCTCGCTGCGGCTAGAGCATAGGGAGCTCCAGACCCTACAGCGGCTAAACCATCATCGGGTTCTATAACATCCCCGCTTCCACTGATAATAAGACAGACCTTTCTGTCGGCAGCAACCAGCATAGCTTCCAAACGCCTCAAGATTTTATCTGTCCTCCAGTCCTTTGCCATCTCCACAGCTGCCCTTGTAAGATTTCCGCTATACTGTTCAAGTTTTGCCTCAAGACGGCTAAAAAGGGTAAATGCATCGGCCGTCGCACCAGCAAAACCTGCTAATACCTTGCCATGAAACATTCTTCGGACCTTTTTAGCCTTATGTTTCACTACCGTATCCCCAAGAGTTACCTGACCATCCCCCGCCATAACTACTGCTTTATCCGTATGCAGAGCAAGTATCGTAGTTGAATGATTCTTTTTCATTATCATTACTCCCTTTTGTTTTCCTTCCTGCTTCTTGGGTGTACCTCATCGTAAATCCTGCTTAGACGATCAATATCGAGACGAGTATAGCGCTGGGTCGTTTCCAGTTTGCTATGCCCCAACATTTCCTGGATAGACCTGAGATCAGCTCCAGAACTCAACATGTGAGTAGCGAAACTGTGCCTTAAAGCGTGAGGTCCAATTTTTTTTGAAATTCCGCATTCAAGCAACTCATTTTGTAGTATTCGATGAATAGATCTTGCGGATAGCCTTTTGCCAAACTTGTTCTTGAAAAGAGCCCTGGATACCTTTCGCTTTGCAGGTTCCTGCAAAGATAGCTTGCTAAGATACAACTCTACAGCCTCAACAGCCTTGGCCGTCACAGGGACATATCGCTCCTTTGCTCCTTTCCCGTACACCTTAATAATGCCCTCATCCATAATTACGTCCGATTCATTAAGAGAAACGACTTCTCCAACCCTTACTCCGCAGCCATAAATCATTTCA
>JALXAE010000037.1 GCA_026992355.1 Syntrophobacterales bacterium
CCGTCATATATTGAAAGGATCACTGGAAAAGGCTGAAAAGGCAGCGGGTGAATACGCCGACATATTCGGCAAAGGTAATTTTTTCCTAGAACTACAGGCAAACGGGCTTCTTGAACAAGCAAAGGTTAACGATGGATTGCTTAAACTAAGGGGCAAGATGGATCTGCCTCTGGTTGCAACGAATGACTGTCACTATCTCAAAAAATCGGATGCAAGGGCACATGAGGTTCTTCTCTGTATACAAACCAACAAGACTATACTTGACAATAACCGCATGAAATTTCAAACAGATGAGCTTTACCTGAAATCTCCTGACGAAATGGCAAAAGAATTTTCCCATGTGCCTGATGCTATATTCAATACTCTTGCCATAGCCGAAAGGTGTAATCTTGACATTCCCCTCGGACAATATCATTTCCCTCTTTTTCCCATAAAAGAAGGAAAAACAGCGGAGGAGGTGTTTGAACAACAAGCGAGAGAAGGGCTGGAAAAAAGGTGGAAGCAGATAAAGGCCAGGCGCGGATTAGAAGACAACCAATTTGAAATTTACCGCAGCCGTTTGGAAAAGGAAATAAAGGTAATAGAGAGAACAGGTTTTGCTCCTTATTTTCTGATAGTTGCAGATTTTATAAACTTTGCTAAAAAAAACGGCATTCCTGTTGGCCCCGGCAGAGGCTCCGCAGCTGGAAGCCTTGTAGCCTATGTTATGGGCATAACTGACATTGATCCCATCGAACATGATTTGTTGTTTGAACGCTTTCTGAACGAAGAACGTGTAAGTTTGCCCGATATAGATGTGGACTTTTGTGTGAGAAGAAGAGACGAGGTCATAAAATACGTATCCCAGAAGTATGGCGAGGACAAAGTAGCTCATATTACTACTTTTGGAACCATGTTGGCGAAGCAGGTGGTTAGAGATGTAGCACGAGCGCTGGGATTTTCTTATAATGAACAGGACCGAATTGCAAAGCTTATTCCCAATGGGCTGGGAATGACCCTCCAGAAAGCTGTCGAGACGGAACCACGCTTACAAGAACTACAAAAAGAGGATCCTCAGATTAAAGAGCTTTTTGACATAGCATTCGTACTAGAAGGGCTTGCCAGACACGCTTCAACTCATGCAGCAGGAATAGTCATTGGTGACCGCCCCATCGTAGAATATGTACCTCTTTATAGGGACCAGGATGGGGAAGTTGTAACTCAGTACTCCATGAAATACGTTGAAAAAGCCGGTCTCATAAAATTCGACTTCCTTGGTCTCAGAAACCTAACGGTGATAGATGATGCTGTGAAGCTTATCAAAAAAAATCACGGCGTGAAATTAGATATGCTAAATATTCCATTAGACGACGCTAAAACTTATGAGCTTTTATCTCAGGCAGACACAACAGGGGTATTTCAACTTGAAAGTTCTGGTATGAGGGACATCCTTGTAAGACTAAAGCCGGAACGATTTTCAGACATTGTTGCACTTGTTGCTCTATATAGGCCAGGTCCTCTTGAAAGTGGTATGGTAGATCAGTACATAAAAGCGAAACATGGGGAGATACCAGTAACTTATGAGCTTGAGGAACTGAAACCTATTCTTGAACCCACCTACGGGGTGATTCTTTATCAAGAACAGGTTATGCAGATAGCAAGTGTTCTGGCTAATTATACCCTTGGTGAGGCGGATATACTTCGTCGAGCGATGGGGAAAAAAGATCCGGAGGTAATGAAGGCTCAAAGAAGCCGCTTTCTTGAGGGAGCGAAAGCCAATAAGATTGATCTGGAAAAGGCAAATCGCATTTTTGACCGAATGGAGAAGTTTGCCCTTTATGGTTTTAACAAATCCCACAGTGCTGCTTATGCGTTTATAGCTTATCAGACAGCCTATCTGAAGGCCCACTATCCTGTGGAGTTTATGGCAGCTCTTATGAATAGTCTCCTGGGTGATATGGAAAAATTAGTCAAACTTATAAATGAGTGCAGAGACAAGGGTATTGAAATTCTTCCGCCAGATGTGAATGTGAGCGACCGTGACTTTACGGTACAGGATAACAAAATTAGGTTTGGCCTTGCGGCAGTAAAGAATGTGGGAGAAGCTGCTGTTGATGCTATAATCGAGAGTAGAATGAAAGAAGGGCCATTCACGTCGATATATGATTTCTGCGACAGAGTGGATTCTCAGAAGGTGAATCGCCGCGTCATAGAACAACTCATAAAATGTGGAGCCTTCGATTCCATTCATCCAAATAGAGCGCAGGTTGTTGGGGCTCTTGATGATGCTTTAACTCAAGCCGCTAAATACCAGCAGGATAAACAAAATGGCCAGTTGAACTTTCTAGCAATTCTTAGAGCAAAGAACAAACTTCCAAAGGCTGATAAAAAACTCCCATCTGTACCGTCATGGGACAAAAGAACATTGATAAATTACGAGAAAGAGGCATTAGGGTTTTATGTTTCAGGTCATCCTCTTGATTTTTACAAGGACCGGCTCCTCCATATCTGCACTGGAACGACTCAGGAAATAACGGAGAAACCAGATGGGACAAAAGTTGCCCTTGCAGGTATGCTTAATTTGGTAAAAGAGGTGACTACAAGGCGCGGAGACAAAATGGGGTTTTTGAACCTCGAGGATAAGGAGGGTATAGTTGAAGTTGTAGCGTTTCCGGAAGTTTACACAAAATTCAGAAATGTGCTTGTCGAAGATGATGAGCCCAGAATCGTTATAGGAACCGTACAGCACGATGAAAAGTCGTCGAAAGTCATAGCTTCGGAGATTCTGTCGGTGGAGGAGGCTGAAAATAGGACTATTTCGAAGATAGCTCTTAAATTTAATGCAGACACATTGAATAGAAACGATCTCATGAGGCTAAGGCGACTTATTTCAGATAACCCGGGTGATTGTCCTTTAATTGTTTCAATAAGAGTAGGTGGGGTTGTAGAAGCTGTTATCATTCCGGATGATGAGTTAAAAGTTTCACCTACGGTAGAGTTTATAAATGCAGTTAAAAGGTTTTTTGGCACAAATTCTGTGGACCTTCTTTATGAAAAGGAGGTATCATGATTGAAGCATATTTTTTCGGTTCAATGACGGTTAATGGAAAGAAATATAATGCGGATCTCAAGATCATTGATGGCTCGGTTGTTTCTAACTGGTGGCGTAAAGAAGGGCACAAGCTGCATTTAGAAGACATTGCTGATGTTGTGGCGGCAAAACCTGAAGTCCTTGTAGTTGGTACTGGAGCTTCGGGGCTTATGGTAGTGGAGCCTGATGTTAAGGCTATCCTGGCTGAAAAAGGAATATCCTTGGTGGTTGAAAAAACAGACATAGCTGTCGAGAGTTTTAATAAATTTTTGAAGGCTGGTAAAAGAGTTGCGGGGGCATTTCATCTTACATGTTAGAAAAGGGGAAACCGGAAAGTGGCTATGGTTATATTTGCTGAATCTACGGTGTCTGAAAAGGATAAAGATCTTTGTCGTATTGTTGATTGGTTATATCAGTGGGGAAAGACAGTTCAAATTGTTACCTTATCTACAATGAGCGCCACATATTTTGATAATCTTCTTTGGTCATTCAACAAGGAAAGCTTTGTACCTCACGTTATTGGTTTTCCCGAAGATAAAAATTCAGAGACCTTACTTGAAAAAGTCTTTATAACAACTCAAGAGGAAATAATTCCAGGTGCTGACGCGGTTGTTGTTGCGGAAAATCAGAACGAGAAGATTTTTGAGCTGGCTTCTTTGAGCTTTCATTTTGTATTGATGGATGACGAAGAACAAAAGCAGAAAAGCAGGGAACTTTGGAAGCACTTGGCATCCCGAGGAGTAGAGAGATACCATTTGCCCTATCGAGAACGAAAATTATGGCAGGAAAAGCTGAAGAATATCCTACAATTGTCCATTTGAAGCGCAAAAAGCTTCGATATCATATCGCAAAAAGGGCAAACCTGGAGGTAGAAACTATTTTGAGCAATTTTTGGGAGGAGTGGGGTACCAGGCTGGAGATTGAAGAACTAGAAGACCTGGAAAGAATTCTGGAAATGGATGACCTGGAGTTTCTGGATGTCTTTTGGGGAAGGAAAGAATTACCTGAAGGGTGTTCCCAGAGTCTTTTTGTTAAAATAGTTCAATGTTGGAAGGAGAGACCTAAAGATGGCAGATGAAATGAAATGGATAAGGACTCACTGTGGTAGGATGGATCACGGCGGGTGTTCTCTTCTGGTTGGAGTCAAAGATGGAAAGATAGTACAGATAAAAGGTGACCCTGAAGGGTTCTTAAATCGAGGGTATGTATGCACCAAAGGAATAGCTTCTTTTAAGAAATTGAATCATCCTGATAGGCTTCGATATCCCTTGAAAAGGGTTGGAAAGCGGGGATCAGGAAAATGGCAAAAAATCAGCTGGGATGAGGCTCTTGATACTATTGCAGAGAAATTTCTTGAAATAAAGGAGAAGTACGGAGCGAGAGCGGTTGCTTTCTGTCAGGGTATGCCAAAGGGTCTGGAACATTTCGTTCTGATACGATTGGCTAACATATTTGGTTCCCCCAATGTGGTCTCAGTCCAAGATGTTTGCCATGCCCCCAGGGAAATAGCAGGGTTTCATACCTGCGGATTTTATCCAGTTGCAGATCTTGAAAGTCCAACTGGAGTTGTGTTTCTGTGGGGAAGTAACATAACGGCAACAAACGAAGAGGGGCAAATCTGTGCCATGCTTTTCGAGCGGCTTCGCGAAGGGGCAAAACTTCTGGTTGTTGACCCGTACCGTACTGAACTGGCAGATAGGACAGAAGTTTATCTTCAAATAAAGCCTGGAACCGATATTGTTCTAGCTCTGGGGCTTTTAAACGTGATTATTTCGAGAAAACTTTACGATGAGAATTTTGTGGAAAACTATACCTACGGTTTTGATAAACTCTCAGAGTATGTAAAGAAGTTTACGCCTTCAGAAGTCTCCAGATTAACTTGGGTAAATGAAAAACTGATTATAAAAGCTGCCGAAATTTACGCAGAAAACAATCCGGCTTGTATTCAATGGGGAAATGCCATAGAGCAGACCCCTATGAATTATAATACTGCAAGGGCCCTAGTTTGTTTGATGGCGGTTTGTGGAAATTTAGGTAAATCAGGTGGTAATGTCTGGGCAAGAGATCCCAAAATAATGAAGCTTGGACAGTTCGTGCGGGCAGACCTTATACCTGACAAAAAACACCAAATGATTCATGCCCATTTTGGTACTGTCAAGGGTTTAATGACCGTTCCACCGGTCTATTTCAAGCGTAGCGTGCTGGAAGGCGAGCCGTACCCGGTAAAGGCGGCTTATATGCATTGCACAAATCCCCTGATTACTTGGACTGACTCCAGAAGTACACTGGAAGTTTTAAATAAGTTGGATTTCTATGCTGTAGCGGATGTTTATATGACGCCAACTGCTTTGTATGCTGACCTGGTTCTTCCTGCTGCAACCCAGTTTGAGTTCAACGACATAGGTCATTACGGGCTGGGCCATGGTTTTATTCTTGCCAGACCGAAGGTAGTGGATCCTCCAGCCGAATGCTGGCCAGACATGCAGATATTAAACGAACTTGGCAAACGTTTAACATCCCCCGAATATTGGCACGATAACTATGAAAAGTTTCTGGATGATGTTCTCAAGCCGTTAGGCATAAACTATAGTGAGTTTGTAAAACTTGGATATCTAAAGGGGGAATTATCACCCATTGACAAGTTCAGAACACCTACTGGGAAAGTGGAGCTTTGTTTAAGTGAACCTGCAAAGTTAAATGCGGATGCTCTCCCCCTTGTAGATGAGACTTTATTAGAAGATGATCCCGAGTTTCCCTATGTGCTTACCTCGAGAAAGGATAAAAACTTCCTTCATTCTTCTTACAGGTGGCTGGACGATTTAAGAAAAAGGAGTTCGAAGCCAATTGTAATTATACATCCTGTGGTATCGGAAGCGCATGGAATTTCCAATGGAGACAGGGTGTTGATTGAAACTCCTTATGGGGAAATGGTTCAGTATGCCCGCATAAGTGACAGAATCCATCCCTCTGTGATCCTTGCATCTTATGGCTGGTGGTTTCCGGAGGCCGGATTATCAGAAAAATACAACTGGAGCTTTGCAAATTATAACATGGCGACTACGGTGAAAATTATTGGAAAAGAATTCGGAACCTCTTTTCTAAAAGGTCTGAAATGTAGAATTTCACGTTTTGGTGGATAGTTCCAGCTAAATATGCATTTCTCTGCTTTCTAACGGATCTGGCTAAAAAGTGCGTATCATAGGGATAGCCTGCCTTGAGTTTTTTATAAGGATTATTATTTTTAAAAAGACGGTTTGATCAGATATTGTTTGTTAGTTGGGTCCAAAACATTAGGAGGTAAAAAATGGCTGAAAAGTTGCAAGTTTACAAATGTGAAGTGTGCGGTAATATTGTGGAAGTACTTCATGGTGGGAAGGGCGAGTTGGTTTGTTGTGGGAAGCCGATGAAGCTATTCGTTGAAAATACCGTAGATGCCGCGAGAGAAAAGCATGTTCCCGTCTCAGAGAAAACTGACCATGGCCTGAAAGTTAAAGTTGGAAGTGTGGCTCATCCCATGGAGGAAAAACATTATATCGAATGGATAGAGGTGATAGACGAATCTGGAAGGGCTTACAGGCAGTTTTTGAAACCTGGAGATGCGCCTGAGGCAGTTTTTTGTGTTCCCGAAGGCAAATTGACCATTAGAGAATATTGTAACTTACATGGACTTTGGAAAGCAGAGGTATAACCATGTTGTCTGAAAAGATGGGTAAGGCTTTAAATGAGCAGTTGAAGTGGGAACTATATTCAGCATACCTTTATCTGTCCATGGCGACTTACTTTAAGGAGAATGGCCTGGATGGTTTTGCTCGCTGGATGGAAGTTCAATCACTGGAGGAATTGTCCCATGCTATGAAGTTTTATTCCTATCTAAATGAGAGGGGATTTAAAGTAGATTTGCAACCCATTGATGGTCCTCCTACCAGCTGGGAATCTCCTGTAGCGGTCTTTGAACAGGTGCTCGAGCATGAACAGATGGTTACAAGGAAAATACATAACCTGGTGGATCTTGCTATTGAAGAGAAGGATCATGGCACCAACAATTTCCTGCAGTGGTTTGTAGCTGAGCAGGTAGAGGAAGAAGCAAGTGCTGCGGATGTTTTGAATAAGGTTAGAATGATTCAGGGTGGTGGTGGCTTGTTCATGCTGGATAGAGAATTAGGCTCTAGATTATTCAATGTCCCACCGGATGTAAAGATTCTATCTGTGCCTACCGCTAATTAGCTGTTCGTTCAAAAGTTTAAAATAAAGAAAGTGTCGGTACAATGCCGGCACTTTCTTTGTGATGCCACTGTTAAAATAGGAGGTGTTTTAATGGGAAAGAAAAGATATAAGGTAAGGGCAGAATGTCCTCAGTGTGCATGTGGTGATGTAACGTTTTTAGGGCCAGAAGAACTTAAGGAACGGTACATTGGTCCTGAAGAAGAGATGGAAATTTTGTGCCCTGTATGCGGAACCAAACATAAGGGCAAGGTAGAGAAAGATGAAGGAGAGTAGTCAATGAAAAAAGCCTTAATAATTTACGCTACCAGAACTCAAAATACTAAAGGTATAGCGGAGTTAATAGCTGAAGGCTTACGGATGTCAGGGGTTGAGGTGGATCTTTTGAGTGCGACTGATAGGGCAGTTGAAGATTTAAACTATGATGAATATGATGCTGTTATTCTTGGTTCCGCGACTTATCATGGTGAAATGATGCAATCCATGAAGACGCTTCTTTTTCGACTTGAGCAAGTTAATTTAGAAGGTAAGGTCGGAGGCTCCTTTGGTTCTTTCGGTTGGAGCGGAGAAGCGCCAGACAGAATTTTCGACACTATGGCAAACATCTACAATATGAAAATGGTAAGTGGTCCTTTAAGACTGAAGTCTCCCAAGCTCCAGGGTGCGATTCAGATGGCTCACGACTATGGAAAGGAAATAGCAAAGAAGATGGAAGAATAAGCAGGACGGAAATTCAGATGCTCGGCCGGCCTTTTAAAGCCGGCCATGTGATTTTGAGGTTTATGGACACCGAAAAAATCTTTTCGAAACTGGAAAAAATCCCGGCTTTAAAGATTCTAGGTATAGAGCCGATCTCTTGGCGAAAGGGAGAGGTGTCTTTAAGGTTACCCTTTAATCCCGGTCTTTGCAATTCTCTAGGTACGGTTCAAGGTGGTTTCATAACCGCGCTTGCTGATGCCGCGGGAGGGTGGGCTTTAATATCGTTCCTTCCCCGTAATCATATAGTTCCAACGGTGGAAATTAAGATAAATTTTTTACAGCCCGTTAGAAGCGATGTAGTTGCTACCGGTAAGGTAATACATAAATCGAAACGTTTGGGAACAGCTTTTATTGAAGTTTCTTTTGAAAATAGCGGAGAATTAGCTGCTGTGGCGGTTGGGACTTACAGAATAATTTCTCTAGATACCCAAAAACTTCCCTGATCTTGTGTTCTAACGTTATTAAATGCTGTCCAACACGAGTTTTGCTGCTCCAAGTATTGCAGCTTCGTCTCCTAACTTGCTTTTAACTATGAAAATCTGATCGCTGGACAACATAGAACAATTTGAATACGCCGCATCAAACATGGATTGTTTGAACACTTCCCATGCTTGACTTACTCCACCTCCAATGATGGCATGCCTAACTCCAAGAAGTGTAAACCCGTTTGCTATAGCTATTCCAAGTGCTCTGCCGAAATCTTCAAACAACTTAACGGCAACTGGATCTCCTTCTAATGCTTTCAAGTAAAGGAGTTTTGCTGACTTGATTCTGCCACTACTGCTATAAAGATTGTCATGGGCAATTCTTCGTAATAGCCCTCCTTCCGAGGCATAAGCCTCCAGACAACCTCGTTTTCCACAGGCACAGCGAAAACCGTCAGGATAAATGGTCATGTGGCCGATTTCCCCAACGAAACCAATGTTTTTATCTCCCTGCCATAGTTTGTTGTTTAATATTATGCAGCCTCCGACTCCTGTACCCAAGGTGATTCCGAGCCAACTTCTTACTTTACTACCTTCTCCCCGCCAGGCTTCTCCTCTACCAAAAACATTTGCGTCGTTGTCAATAAAAACAGGACATTTTGTATATTCGGATACAATTTTGGATATATTCTTCCCATTCGCTTCTGGAAGGTTTGGAGAAAAAATAACTTTACCTTCGGATGGATCAATTTTTCCAGCTATTCCTATGCCTACGCCCAGGATCTTAATATTTTTGGTGGAAGCCCATTGTATAAGTTCCTGAGCAGAAGAGATTAATTGCTTTGTTAAGTTACTTCTGCCTGTTGACCGTTCTATTTTAACCTTGATAAGGCGAATAATGTTTCCAGCAGTGTCAACCACAGCCAAACGAATATGGGTTCCACCTATGTCTCCAGATAAAACCGCTTCTGTCATTTTATTTTCCCTTGTTTTTCTTTTTACGCATTGCATGCCAACGAATTGAAATAACTAAAAAACTATGAAAACATTTTTACTTGACAGGAAGACCAAATAATTATTTAGCTAATCGCCCGTTGTAATTGGTTCGTAATTAGTGAATTTGTTTATACACTATTTGGCATTAAAAAGGTATGGAGATTTTGAGTTTCTGGTGTTTTCATTTTGATGAATTTCCGTAGTTATTTAGTTGAGTTGTCTTTTGGTAGCTTGTTTATATTAAACTTAGACTTGACAGTTTGTCCGTAATTGGAGATAGAATGCTCGCTTCTTAATCACGGAGGGGGATCGCAATGCTAACGAGAGCACTAAAGGCAGGGGTTCATCCTGACGAGTGTAAGTTTACTGCAGGAAGCCAGATTCAACAGTTTGAGTGTCCGGAACGCCTTTATGTACCGCTTCAACAGCATCTTGGGCGCAAAGCCAAACCTGTTGTAAAGAAGGGCGAAATTGTAAAAAAAGGCCAAAGAATTGGCGAAGCTGACGGTTTTATCTCCGCAAACATCCACGCGCCGGCGGGTGGCAAAGTAAAAACCATAGAAAAAGTAATGCTACCCAATGGCGTTTTTGATGATGCTATCGTTATCGAAGTAAATTTGGAAAGTGGTGAAGTGGCCGAACCAACCTGGCCCATGAAGCCTTTAAGTGAATTAACCCCTGACGATATTAGAATTATTGCACGAGAAGCTGGTATTGTGGGGCTTGGTGGAGCAACATTTCCAACGGCGGTAAAGCTAACGCCTCCTGATAATGTTAAAATTGACACCTTGATTATAAACGGTGCAGAATGTGAGCCTTATCTGACGGCGGATCACCGTTTGATGCTCGAACGAACAGAAGGCATCATAGAAGGTGCGGAACTGGTAAGGCGAGCTGTGGGTGCGGAGAAGGTTTTTATTGGAATTGAAGATAATAAGAAGGACGCGATTCAGAAATTTGATGAGCTTTTAAAGAATAAGTCAGGTTGGGAAGTTGTTTCGTTAAGATCAATTTATCCTCAAGGGGCTGAAAAGAATTTAATCAAAGTTGTAACAGGTAGAGAGGTGCCCGTTGGTGGTCTTCCTTTTAATGTTAATGTCGCGATTCAAAACGTGGGCACAGTTTACAGTATTTTTCGAGCAGCAACAGAGGGTATCCCCTTGGTGGAGCGTGTTGTAACGGTAAGCGGTGATGCGGTTTCGAATCCGGGAAATTTTGTAATTCCCTTTGGTACGCCAGCGAAGCTGGTTCTGGAAAGATGTGGTGCTCTTTTTGATGAAATTGAAAAGGTTATATTCGGCGGCCCGATGATGGGAATGGCAATAAAAGGCTATGATGTACCTGTGATTAAATCTACCTCCGGGATACTTTGTTTTAAAAGGGCGGTAAGAGAAAAACCAAAGGCCTGCTTGAACTGTGGCAAGTGTGTAGAGGTATGCACTTTAAATATTGCTCCTACTAGAGTGGTCAAATTCATACGGGCGGGTAAGCTGGAAGAAGCAAAAAATGCAGGTTTACTGAATTGTATGGAGTGCGGGTGTTGTGCTTATATTTGCCCGTCAAGAATACCTTTAGTTCAATGGTTGCGGTATGGGAAATTCATGCTACGTAAAATGGAGGCTCAGAAATAATGGCTGAACGTTTAATTATATCATCATCTCCGCATGTAATGGCATCCGATGATGTGCCTAAAATTATGAGGCATGTTATTTATGCCTTGATTCCAGCAGTAGCAGGGGCAGTTTACTTCTTTGGTATTAGGGCTCTATTTGTAATTCTGGTGTCGTCGGCTGTTGCAGTTCTTACTGAAGCTATTATTTTAGCTGTTAGAAAAAAGGATGTTAATGAAGTATTTGATGCCAGCGCTTTGCTTACCGGGATTCTGTTAGCCCTTACTTTACCGCCTAGTGTGAGTTTTGGAACTGTAGCGGTTGGAGCTTTTATTTCCATAGCCATAGGTAAGCAAGTTTTTGGCGGATTTGGTCAGAATATTTTTAATCCCGCACTAGTTGGCCGGGCCTTTTTGCAAGCGGCTTTTCCTGTTGAAATGACCACATGGATACCCCCCAGAATTATGCAGAAAGTGGACGCAGTTTCTTTTGCAACGCCATTAGGTGGATTCAAATTTTCTCACATCATGACATCTCATAAAGCCCTGCTATTAGGTTCTGTAGGTGGATCTCTCGGTGAAACATCAGCTCTTCTAATTTTGATAGGCGGGGTATATCTCCTATGGAGAAAGTATTTAGACTGGCGCATTCCAGTAAGTGCGATGATTTCCCTGGTAGTTTTGAGTGGCATAATGTTTCTAGTCAATCCCAGCAAATATCCGGATCCCATTTTTATGCTTTTTGCCGGCGGTTTTATGCTGGGTGTTTGGTTTATGGCAACAGATCCTGTTACTTCTCCTGTTCATCCTAAAGCCGTCTGGATTTATGGTGCAGGAATTGGATTTTTTGTTGTCATCATAAGATTGTTTGGTGGTATGCCTGAAGGTGTCATGTATTCTATTTTACTTATGAATGCGGTAACCCCTCTTCTTGAACGCTATACAAGGCCTAGAATGTTAGGAGAGGAAAAATGAAAAGTTCATTCAAGATGATATTGGTTTTGACTGTAAGTGCCATTCTTTCAGGAGCTGTTCTTGCTTGGTTTAATCAGTTTACAGAGGCGAGGGTTATTGCGAATAAACTTGCCGAGCTTCGAAGAAGTTTGAATGAAGTTGTGCCGGGAATGACCAAGTATGAGGAAGTGGTTAAAAAGAGAGATTTTGCCGTTTATAAGGTGCTATCAGGGGACAAGGTTGCCGGTTACGCCATAGAAGCAGTGGGGAACGGTTATCAAGATAAAATTAGAATTCTTATTGGTGTGACCCCTGACCTTTCTAAGATTTATGCCCTCAGAGTGTTGGAACAAAAAGAAACACCTGGTCTGGGAGCAAAAATAAGCGGGAAGGATTATTTGAAGGGCTGGAATGATAGAGATGCTACCAAAGAATTGGTGTTGGTAAAGGGGCGTGAGCCGGAAAAACCCAATGAAGTTCATGCGATAACCGGTGCTACCATTACATCTAAAGCAGTGGTAAAGATTGTAAATTCAGGTTTGAAAGAGGCTAAAGAGTTACTGGCTTCGGAGGGTAAATAAAGTGAAAGAAAAATCTTTAGGTGCGGAATTTATCAAAGGGTTGTGGAAGGAGAACCCTGTTCTGGTTATGCTACTCGGGTTGTGTCCCACCTTAGCCGTTACAAATTCGGTTAATAATGCAATTGGAATGATTGGTGCAGTATTTTTTGTGTTAACCTGTTCCAGCATTATGGTATCCATTGTTAAAGATTTAGTTCCTTCGCAGGTAAGAATTGCCACATATATCGTTATAATAGCTACTTTTGTTACTGTGGCCGATCGCTTCCTGGCGGCTTATTTTCCTGAATTGAGTAAAGCCCTTGGGCCTTATGTTCCCTTGATAGTGGTAAACTGTATTATTCTTGGGCGTCAGGAGGCTTTTGCATCTCGGCATGGATTGGTTGAATCAATAGCTGATGCACTGGGAATGTCTTGCGGTTTTGGAATAGCCCTTTTGCTATTGTCATCAGTGAGAGAAATCCTTGGCAACGGGACTTGGATGGGAATTAAAATCGTAAAGGGTTGGTTTACCCCCTGGCAAGTTATGATTTTACCTGCTGGTGCTTTTTTGGCTCTTGGTGTTCTCGTTGGAATAGTTCATTTTTTGATGGACAGAAAATCATGAAATTTCTCAATAAATAGAGGAGTTTTCGCCGATGGAATATCTAGTGATTTTTATTTCGGCCCTTTTGATAAATAATTTTGTCCTAAGTTACTTCCTGGGGATATGCCCATTTGTGGGGGTATCCAACAAAATTGATTCTGCCCTTTCTATGGGTTTTGCCGTAACATTTGTTATGACCCTTGCCGCCATTGTGTCATGGGGAGTTTATAACCTGGTATTGGTTCCATACAAACTGGAATTTTTGGAGATAGTATCGTTTATCCTCATCATTGCTTCTCTTGTTCAATTGGTGGAGATGTTCATAAGAAAAACATCACCCACACTTTATCAGGCGCTTGGTATATATCTTCCTTTGATAACAACAAACTGTGCAATACTTGGTGTTGCTCTTCTGGCGGTTTTAAAAGGTTATGCCTTTGTTGAGACCGTGGTTTTTGCTTTTGGTGCGGGACTGGGTTTTACTCTGGCCATTGTGATGATGGCTGGAATCAGGGAAGAGCTTGATGGGGCGGATATTCCGTCACCCTTTAAAGGTCCAGGAATAACTTTTATAACAGCCGGCATTCTCGCTTTGACCTTCATGGGGTTTTCTGGACTAATCAGATAGGAAGGGGGATTTCTGAAATGGAGTCTATTCTGCTGTCAATCCTTACTATGGGGGCTATTGGTCTGTTTTTTTCTGCTGTTATTTCTGTTGCCTACCAAAAGCTTAAAGTGGAGGTTGATCCCAGAGTTGAGAAAATAACGGATATTTTGCCTGGTGCCAACTGTGGAGCTTGTGGTTTCCCAGGATGTGCAAATTATGCCGAGGCCATAGTACAGGGCGCTCCTATTAATAAGTGTAGTGTTGGGGGGATGGCTGTTGCCGAATTGATTGGCGAAATAATGGGCATTGCCCCGGAGGATGTGGTTCGCAAGGTTGCTAGGGTTTTATGTCAGGGAGATAATGAAAAGGCTGTCTGGGCTGGTGAGTACATGGGTATTCCGAGCTGCGCTGCAGCCAATTTAGCTGGAGGGGCAGGTAAGCTTT
The DNA here is from genome assembly GCA_026992355.1 of Syntrophobacterales bacterium. Taxonomy (GTDB): domain Bacteria; phylum Desulfobacterota; class Syntrophobacteria; order Syntrophobacterales; family Thermodesulforhabdaceae; genus JALXAE01. The sequence continues at coordinate 14,250 of JALXAE010000037.1, forward strand.
GTAATTATGGATGCCTTGGCTTTGGAGATTGCGAAAAGGCTTGTCCTTTTGGGGCTATAAAGGTTAATGCTAGGGGTCTTGCGGAAGTTGATGAAAATATTTGTACGGGTTGTGGACTGTGTGTGCAAGCCTGCCCACGAAATGTTATTTCTCTTGAGCCAATAGATAAACGCGTACTTGTTTTGTGCGTATCTAAAGATCCTGGGAAAATTTCTAAATCGTCTTGCAAGGTTGCGTGTATTGGGTGTGGTTTGTGTGTTAAGAAATCGCCAGAAGGCATAGCACTGGAAAATAATCTTGCGAAGATAATTGACGTTGAAAAAATAAACGATGAATCCATAGAAAAGTGTCCCACCGGAGCAATAAGAAAGCTCGAATAGGCTTTTATATAGCGGAATGAAAGGAAATGAATGCTTGAAAAGCTCCTCGAACGTAAGAACCAAACCCTACAGTGGTAAGTTTGTCGTTTGTTGACTGATACGCGAAGGCGATTGTGTAAAAAGCCTGTGAGCATGAAATTGATGAAGAGCATGAAGATGCTTCGTTGTGTGATTTTATAATTTGCGGGCAATTCTTGACAGCTTTGCCAAGCCATTTCTTTGGGCTTCTACCATAGCAAACCACCAAACTCCATTTGTGTGTATTGGAAAGCTGAGAGATGAACTTAGAGATGATTTTAGTCGCTGCGGCAATCTTTTTTTACGTTCTATTTTGTTTTTTATGCTGTTTTTAGTATGTGTATATGTGTTTTTCGTTTTTTAGCAGATGGGGCTTGGAGGTTGACTGAATGGAAGATAAATGGGTTTTTTTGTTCCCCGGTCAAGGATCTCAATATGTGGGAATGGGCAGAGAATTTTATGATGCCTATTCAGAGGTAAGATTGTTGTTCGAAAGAGCAAGCGATATTGTTGGGTTTGATGTTGCTGGTTTGTGTTTTGAAGGACCTGAAGATGTTTTGACTTTGACCTCAAATGTTCAAGTGGCTATTACTGTGGTTAATGTGGCCTGTTTGGAAGTTCTTAAGTTGCATGGTGTGTTACCAGGTGCAACAGCTGGCCACAGTCTTGGCGAATATAGCGCACTTTATGCGGCAGGGTCTCTTGCCTTCGATGATTTGGTCAGACTTGTTTATTTACGAGGACGATTGATGCATGAAGCTTCTCAGGAAATAAAAGGGGGTATGGTTGCTGTAATGAATGTGTCCTCCGACATTCTTAATAAAATATGTGCGGAAACTGGTTTAGAGATTGCGAATTTAAATTCACCCGATCAAACTATACTGACCGGAACTGAAGAAGCAATTAAAGCAATTTTGAAAAAGCACCGAGAATTAGGATTGAAACGTTGTGTTCGTCTTAAAGTTAGTGGCCCGTGGCATAGCAGATGGATGGAGAAGGCAGAGAGAATTTTTCGGAGCTCCTTAGATGAAGTTACCTTCCGTGATCCCCAAATCACTGTGGTTTCAAATGTCGATGCACTGCCTACAGAAAACGGAAATAGTGCTAGGGAAAAATTGAAAAAACAGATTACCAGCCCTGTTTATTGGCATAGATCAATGAAATGGTTTTTGGACAATGGTTATAATAATTTTGTTGAAGTTGGTCCTAAGAAGGTGCTTGTTGGTCTTATGAGACGTATAGATAAGTCAGTAAATATGGCCAATGTGGAGGATAATAATTCGTTGAAGGCTTTTCTGGGTTCAGGTTAATTTTTTAGAAAATAAAGAGGATATTCGTATGAAGCGTAGGCAATTTCTGTTGAGTGTTATTCTGGTTGTAGCTTCATTGTTATGGAGTTCTTGTAGGTTGTGGGCTAATTCTGTGCCGTCTCCGCTTGATGTGGTCAAATCCGGGACGGAAAGAGTCCTCTCAATTGTTCGTCAGTGTGCTCCTGGCAAACCTCTGGAGGATCCACGTTACAAACAGGAATTGAGACAGATGATGATGGAATATTTGGATTTTGATGAAATGTCCCGTAGGGCTCTGGGGCGTTATTGGAAAAAACAAAGTAATGAGAACCGCACGGAATTTAAGAATTTGTTCAGGGAGCTTCTATTTAAGTCCTATGTTGAAAGGCTGGATAATTATGTGTGTGGACGAGAGAAAGTGATTTACGAGAAACAGATAATTCGGGGGCGGTATGCTCTTGTGAGGACTAAAGTGATCGGATACAAAGACACAGATGTAGTAGTTGAATATCGTTTAAAAAAGAAACCCGATGGTTGGAAGGTTTATGACATAATTGTTGAAGGAATCAGCCTGATTCAAAATTATAGGAGTCAATTTAGATCCATCCTGTCTCGTGAAAGCTTTGAGTCCCTTTTAAGTAAATTAAGGAAAAAGGTACAATCTGGTCAGGTTGCAGATTTAAGGCCTAAAGGATAGGTGGAATATATTATGTCTCATGAATAATCAGGATTTGAAGGGGCATAGAGAGAGATTAAGACAACGATTTAGCTCCACTGGATTAGATTCCTTTCAAGATCATGAGGTTTTAGAGCTTATTTTGACTTATGCCATTCCTCGAAAAGATGTCAAACCACTGGCAAAAGCTCTTTTGAGAGAATTTGGTTCTCTTTCGGCAGTTTTTGAAGCCTCAATAGAGATGCTCCAGAATGTTCCCGGTGTTGGTCAGAAAGCAGCCTTATTATTGAACCTCATATTTCAGCTATTTTCCAGGTATGAGAGAGATAGAAGGTCAAAACGACGAACAATAAATAACCTTAAAGAAGCCATAGAATTTCTCAAGCCTTATGTGGATAAACCCTATGAAAATTTGTGGACTGTGGCTCTGAACAGTAAGAATGAAGTTCTTGCAATTGAAATGATACAAAAGGGAAGTGTTAATAGGATCAGCGTAATTCCCAGGATGGTTGTGGAAGTGGCCATAAGATATAAAGCTACGGCATTAATTTTGTCTCACAATCATCCCAGCGGTAATTGTAGACCATCAGAGCAAGACATAAAAATTACAGATATTATGAAGTCTATTTTGTCTTATCTGGATATTGCTCTTTTGGACCATATTATCATTTCAAAGGCGTGTTATTATTCCTTTGCTGAAGGGGGCTTGATTGATCTTTCTAAGGGTTGATTGTCATGGGTTACAGTGGTCTTAGTTTGGATGATGTTTCGGTTGTAAGAGCTGGTAAGAGAATACTGACAGATATTAAATGGGTTGTAATGCCTGGGGAAAAATGGGTTGTTTTTGGACCCAATGGTTCTGGCAAAACGTCTTTGCTTAAGCTAATATGTGGTTATTTGTGGCCGACAGAAGGTACAGTTAGTGTTTTGGGACATAGGTTTGGTTATGTTAATCTTCAAGAGTTAAGACAAAGAATCGGTTGGGTTGGGCCTTTTTTACAGGAATTTATTCCACCCTACCAGACTCCAAGAGAAATAATCAGGGCAGGTAAACTGGGGATTGCAGGTCGTTTTACGCAACGCGTGCCCATCGATTATGATCGGGATATTGAAAACCTTTCCCGTCTTGTTGGGTGTTTTGAGTTTCTGGATCATCCTTATGGCCCTTTGTCTCAGGGAGAAAAGCAAAGGGTTCTTTTGGCCCGAGCATTAGTTTGTTGGCCTAATTTGCTTATATTGGATGAACCCTGTGATGGCCTTGATATAATTGCAAGGGAAGTTTTTTTGAAAATTCTTGAAAAGTTAGCAGTCCTTTCCAAAGATTTAACAGTAATTTATGTTACGCATCATCTGGAAGAGATAACTTCGTTTTTCACTAAAATGTTAATTTTAAAACAAGGCAAAATAATTGCTGCTGGAGAAATTGAGGAGGTTGTTACCGAAGAAAATTTATCTACAGTATTTGACGTTCCGGTGAAAATAATGCGTGAAAATGGTAGGTTTTGGCTTCAATGTGATTTAACTGATTTCAGCTTTGAGTAAATATTCTGAGCTTTTCTGAGGGACTCTGGTGTATCTATTCCCATGACTTCATCTTCTGAAGCTTCTACGTAACCTATACATAAATTATCTTCTGCCATCATTTTGATTAAATCTGTAAGAAAAAACTCTTTGAGTTTCACGATTTTGCCGTTGATAGTTTTTTCAACAACGTGAGGGTTATTTGATAGTTTTTTCAGGTAAGATAGTAAGTGAAGTTTGTCGAAGGCATATATCCCAGCATTACATAATTCTAACCTGTTTTGTTCATCAACTGGAAGTTTGCTCCAATATTGCCATTCTATTATGTTTTTTACGCAATTATGTTCAGTTATCACGCAACCGTATTTAGCTTTCTGACGAGGTTTAAAAACAACCAGGGCACCACTTCTTCCTCTGGATGAAACTGATTCTACAAGTTTTTCATAAGTTGCTTTTCTTACCAGTGCTACATCTCCCATAGTTATTAAAATTATGGGAACTTTGACGCTTTTTATGAACGTTCTGGCCGATAAGATTGCTCCTCCCGTACCGTTCAATTCAGGCTGAAAGACGTATTCGACGTCGAAATTCCTTGTTGCTGTCTTTACAGTTTCAGCATCATGGTGAACAACTATAGATTTAGGACCAGAGGGTAGTTGGGACAGAATTTCCACAATTAGGGGACGATCTCCTTCATAGGGATTCTCTCTGGAAAATGGAATAAGAGGCAACACAGTTTTATTTCCATTAAATCCTATCATCCTGGTTCCTCGACCAGCTGCCAGAACAATACTAGCGGCGTTCATTTGTTTTTGTCTCCATCTTTAACAATTTTCTTTTTGGTGGGTCTAACCCGTTTTATATGTTTCAAATGCTCACCATATGTTTTTGAAAAAAAGTGGGTACCATCACCTTTACTTACAAAATAAAAGAAAGGGACCTTTTTATGGAATAAAACAGCTTTTATGGAAGCCTCCCCGGGGTTGCAAATAGGCGAAGGTGGTAAACCCTTGATGATGTATGTGTTGTATGGGCTGTTTCTGTGGAGATGGCTTTTTCTGATTGGTCCCTTGAAATTGGGGATGTCATAAACCGCTGTAGGATCGCTTTGAAGAGGCATTCCTATTTTTAACCTGTTAATGAAAACTGCGGCTATAATAGGCCTTTCTTCATCTTTTACTGCTTCTTTTTCAACGATTGATGCTAGGGTTACAACCTGATGAACAGTGAAGCCCATCTTTTCCGCTCTTTTTATCCACTCAGGTTTGAACCTTCTTTTGAATTCTTTAACCATTGTGGAAAGTATAGTACTTGGGGTGTCATGTCGAGTAAATATGTAAGTATCAGGAAATAGATAACCTTCAAGGGAGGGAGCGCTAAGTCCCAGGGATTTTATAAATAATGGATCTTTAGCCAGTTCAAGTATTTTTTTTCTATCTGCCAGGCCTATTTGTTCGAGCTTTTCGGCAATATCAAAAAGTGTTGATCCCTCTGGAATTACAATAGTGTACTTTATTATTTTCCCTTTGAAAAGCTGGTCAATGATATCCAAAGGGGTACTGTAGCAAAGTATTTCGTATTCACCGGGCTTTAGATTTTTATCATGGCCGCTGAGTTTTAGTAGAATATAAAACTTCTTGCTATCAAGAGCACTTAGTTGCAGTTTTTCCGTAAGTTTGCGGATAATTTGGTAGCCCTTTGAACCGGGCTTGATTTCAATTTTTACCGGTTTTCCTGTGACAACCGGTGTGTGTGAAAAGAGGTACACGGGGACGATACAGAAGTTCAAAACTATCGCTGCAAATATTAGCATCAGTACAAGGAAGTAGCAAAAGATGCAGAAAATTCTTTTCATTGTGCGCCGTGCATTTATTTCGATTTGTTTTTGAGTAACAAGCAATTCGAATATACTGACTAGCTTATTTAAGGATAGTAATTCAAGATAATCTTGTTCATTTATTTTTGAAGCTTGAATTATAGTATTCATTTAATTATGACTTTTCGGTATTTATTGGTTTTCTATTGGGAATCAAATTTTAGAGTTTGGAAGGTGGACTATGGCCGAAATAAAAAGCACTTTGGAATTGGCACTGGAGCGAACAAAGCATCTGGTAATGTCTGATGATGAAAAGAAACAGATGAAGCTTGAGGAAAGCCTTGAGAAGCTTCCCGGTAAAGTGCAACAATATCTGGATGGAACGATCAAACTAGACAATCTTGTACAAATAATCGAGGAATTCTCTGATGATGAAAAACAATTTGCTCGTAAAAGGCTTGTAAAACTCCTTCTGGAAAGGCTGGAACTTTCTTCAGTAGAAAAGATTCTTCAAGCTGTTGAAAAGATTTTTGATCGGAATGTGCCAGATAATTTTGTCGAGATGGAGAAGATGTATAAACAGTTTTTAATAGAGTCCACGACTTTGAAGAAGAATATTTATAATGATGTGCAGAAAAGATTAGTTTCGAAAAGCATAGATGGGGATGGTTTTGAGATTATTCCAGAGAGATCCCCTGAATTTCAAAGTTTGAAACTCAAGTATGAAAAAAAGTTAGAATCGATGAGAAGCCAATTCTTAGAAAAACTGAAGGATGACCTATTTAATTAAATTAATATTTTCGAATGGTGGTAATTCTTTTTGTCAAAATGCTTTTTGCGATATGAGGAGTTGTTAATGAGTAGTTTGCTAAAGGCTGAAAATGAAAAGGTTTTTCTGTTGGGAAACGAGGCAATAGTTAGAGGTGCTATTGAAAGTGGCGTTGGTTATGTTACGGCCTATCCCGGGACTCCCTCGTCCGAAATTATTGATACTATGTACAGGTTACGAAATGATACAGGTATCAGGGTAGAATATGCCGTGAACGAAAAAGTCTCTGTGGAAGTAGCCGCAGCTGTTTCGAATGCAGGGATTCGCAGCCTTGTGTCCATGAAACATGTTGGCCTGAACGTAGCTGCGGATGCTTTTATGACTCTTTCCTATGTAGGGGTTAAAGCTGGTATGGTAATAGTTTGCGCCGATGATCCATCTCTCCACTCCAGTCAAAATGAACAGGACAATAGATTTTACGCCCGTATGGCTCTAGTTCCCATGCTTGAGCCATCCACACCACAGGAAGCTTATGAAATGACCTGTAAGGCCTTTGAATTATCTGAAAGTTTTGGCACTCCCTGTTTACTAAGAACCACGACAAGGGTGAATCATGCTCGAGGTGTGGTAAAGACGGGTTTTATTCCTCCCAATGGAGGTATGAAAAAGGGAGAGTTTAAAAAGGATCCCTTCAGATATGTTGTTGTACCTATGGTGGGCAGGATGCTTCGTGTTGAACAACTAAAGAGATGGGAGAGCTTGACGCAAGAATCTAACGCTACAGATCTGAACTTTGTGGAGGGTAGTGGGAAAATAGGCGTAATTACAAGCGGGGTATCATATTTGTATGTGAAAGATGCCATTGAAGAATTGGGATTGAATGAGGAGATGAAAATTGCCAAGTTAGGTATGACATCTCCTTTCCCCGATAAATTTATACTAAATTTCCTGCGCACCGTTGACAAAGTGATTGTTGTTGAAGAACTTGAACCCTATCTTGAGGAAGCCATTCGGTCGGTTGCACAAGTTGGTAAGTGGAATGGCGTAATAGTGGGTAAGGAATTTATTCCTCGGCATTTTGAATTAAACGTTCCTATTGTGAAAAGAGCTTTTGCAAAATTTCTTGACCTTTCATTGCCTCAGGAGGAAATTTTTACCGTTCCATCAAACATTCCAGCCAGACCCCCTAACTTATGTCCCGGCTGTCCTCATAGGGCTACTTATTATTCAGTTAAAAAAACATTTGGAAGGGATGCCCTGTATCCGACTGATATTGGTTGCTACACCTTGGGATTACTTCCTCCGTTGCAAATGGCTGATTTTCTTATTTGTATGGGATCGAGTGTATCTACGGGTGGAGGTTTTAGCATAGCTTTGGACAACCCTGTTGTGGCTTTTATTGGTGATTCTACTTTTTTCCACGCAGGAATTACAGGGCTAATAAATTGCGTTACAAACGGTCATAAATTGCTCCTTGTCATTTTGGACAACTCCACTACTGCTATGACAGGTCATCAGCCCCATCCCGGTGCATCCATGACAGTTGAAGGTGCCTGTGAATGTAAAGTTGATGTTAAAACACTGGTGGAGGCATGTGGCGTTAAAGCTTGTGAAGTTGTCAATCCTCTAAATGTTACCAGGACTATCAAAACTTTTGAAAAAATAAAAAATTCAATGGACAGTGATCCAGGTGTTTATGTGGTAATTTCAAAAAGTCCGTGCCCTCTACTGGAACGGCGTGTTTTAAGGAAAAAACAGAAGGTTTATTTCTTCGTTGATGATACCTGTGATGGTTGCAATGTTTGCTTGGAAGAGCTTGCATGTCCTGCCTTTGTTCGAACTGATGACAGGGTTAGCATTGACGAGTTGTTATGTATTGGTTGTGCAGTGTGTGCTCAGATTTGTAATTCCATTAAGCCTCGCAAAATTGAAAAGTAATCAAGGAGAAGTTTCAGAGATGAGAAAAAGAATTTTTTTAATAGGTGTAGGAGGTCAGGGCATTCTTTTGGCTACACGCCTTATTGGGGAAGCTGCACTTTATGCTGGTTTTAATGTGTCTATGAGCGAAGTACATGGGATGGCCCAAAGAGGCGGGGTTGTTGAATCTGCCGTTGTTTTCGGAAATAGACACAGCCCGGTTTTAGCAGATGGCGAAGCTGATATTGTGATAGCCTTTGAGCCCTTAGAGGCTCTGCGTGCATTACCAAAGTGTAATAAAGAGAGTGTAATTGTTATGAATAACTCACCAATTCCGCCTTTTACAGTTACATCAGGGATTTCCGATTACCCGAGTATTTCCGACATAGAGATGATTATAAAAAGCAAGGTGAAGGCATTTTATTCCTTTAATGGTCTGGCTGTAGCTAGGGATGCCGGATCTGATAAGGCGCTGAATGTGGTTATGGTTGGAATAGCTGTTGGCCTGGGGCTGCTGGATATTGATGAAGCATTATTTGAAAAAGCTCTTGCCAGTTTATTGCCGGATAGGTTGCTTGCCACTAATATAAAGGCTTTAAACGCGGGGATTGCTCTAGGACAAAATTCTGTAAGATCATAGAGTTAAAAGGAATGGATATTGCTATCGTTTTAAAATGAAAAACATTTGCTTGACTTGTCAATTGAGGAGGTATACATGGGAGTTCTAGCCGTGTTTCGGCTATGGTCGAGGAGGGAAGATTTAGAAAAGAGGGGCGAGAGATGAGGATCACGCGAGAGGAGATCCTCGAGAAAAGTTGTAAAGAAATTATCGAGACAATCCTAACGTGTCTTGATAGTGCTATCAAGGGAACGATTTATCTAATTGGTCCTGTCCCAGAGCTCAGGGCAGTAAGAGTGACCTCAGGTCTTAAGGTTGACGGTTCGGATACTATAAAGTGGGGGCTTCCTGAGAAATCGGATTATAATTATCCAGGAAAAACATGGCTTCAGTATCGGGATGAACCGGGTAGACCTCTGGAAGCGATGGCCTGGTGTGTTGAACGCCAAAGGAGCTGGACGGCCGATAACCCTGCTGAAGATACTAGAAGCGTGCGCAAACAGCTTCTGGGACAGCCTGAGAATTGCCATCACATGGAACCGGTTCTTATCAAGAAAAGTGAGATATACGGCGATCGTACAGATTTAGACTATCCTAAGACGTGGGATGGAACGCCTATATGGCAGAATACCGATTATGTGGTGGTGGCTGTTATAAAAATTCATTTTTTGCCCAATTCAATTAAAAGGGGTGATAAATCAACTAGGTTGATAAAAAAATTATCTCGTCTTTTAGGTTCTGAGCTTTTGACTATGTATCTCAAGGAAATTTACTGTGAGGCCCAGAGGGATCTTGAAAGGAAACGTCTGGAAAGCTGTAACGAACTGGCCCATCAGCTCAGAAATCCTATCATGAAGCTAGCTTTTATCTCTTCGGCTATAAACGCTGAAATTTCGTTTCTGAGGGAACAGTGGGAGAAGTATATTTCCCAGAGTTTACCGGATTTGCCCACGAAGGACAAAATTATTGAAAGGTTGAATCAGGTTCTAAGCGCCAAATTAGATCTTATTGATGGTGATATGCAAACTCGTCAATTGGTAAACCATTTACTAGCTAAGCAAAATGATATAAAGACCTTATATTTGCATCCAAAGAAAAACAGTGAAAAAATTTCCAATCAACTGTTGCCTTTGTGGAATAGCCTTTTGTCGTCAGGGCTTTTTGAAGATCAGGAACAATCTGAAGTGATAAATCTTTTAAGGTTGCTTGAAGAAGCTGTTTGGTATGGTTTGAATGATAAAATTAAGGCTCGTATAAACCATATACCTGATGAAGTTAAAAATAAATGGTGTGAATTGGCTTACTGTGAATTTACCCCGGACAATCAACAAATACTGGAGGATATTTTAGATTTTCTTGAAACTTCTCCTGTTACAATTCCCCATAGCCATCACATAAAAAAGGTTTTAACCTATCTGAAACATGTTACTGAAATTATTAAGGAATTGGAAGAGCGAGTAAACGCTATAGTTGACAATCTGAAAACTTCTATAGTTGATGCCCCTGGCGTTTGCAAGCATCCGTTAAATGGAACGGGTCAGCAATATAAAATTTAATTTAGATGTTTGACATATCTGTCAAAGTATCAATGCCAGGGTAACTGGTGTAGCTTTTTTTTGCACCCGCAATGATCCTCGTGAATTTTAATAGCCGCTGCTTCCCCTGTTTCTAAAGCCCCATGAACGGTTCCGTAGTCCCTTGTATGACATGCTTCTCCCGCAAAATAGATTTTCTTTGCGACTGGCTCAAATAAAGCTCTTCTATCGTGACCACTACTTTTTAAAGAACCGTATGAATAAGATCCGCAGGAAAATGGATCCGTAAACCACCTGCTTACAACAAATCCCAAAGGTTGAGGACACTCTGGTCCGAACATTTCGTTCAAAATTTCAACGGATACTTCACACAATTCATAATCCGTCTTTTCCTTTTCGGCTTTTACAGCCCAATCACTACTGGCGTAACCTCCAATTACAGGTTCGCCATTTATCGGATCGTGATCTATCCAGAAGGAAAATTTCCCTCTGTTTTCTTCTTTATCGGGAAGCCATCCCATTCTGTCACCGTTTTTTGCCCAAAAGCGTTTGGGAAATCGAGCTATAATTTTGTTGAGCACAAATCCGTCTCCATATCCGATGTTTTCTATTGCTTTGATTTTCCTGGAAGGTAAAGAAGGAGAGAATTTTATTGAATTACGTTTTAGCACTCCAAGGGGAACTGTGACTAAAGCTATATCACCTGTAAAAATTTCATGGTTGGTTTCAACACAAACTCCCTCAGATCCATAACTTATAGCCTTTACGATTCTGTTTAACTTTATATCCAATCCTTTTGCAGCATTGGTTATAAAAACTTCCATACCAATGGGGAGTATTGCGCTCTTTTGATAGTATTCTAATGGGTTCCACTCACATAAACTGATTTTTGTCAGTGGCCCCCCTTCAATAGCTTCAGTTATACATTCACACCAGTATATAAAGCGTTTCAAATGTTCAGGCATGTGATTGTTGTTTTTTAACTGTTCAAAGATCTTATAAAGAGGTATGTCTCCGTTTAGGCCTATTACGTGACGTCCCCGCAATTTGATCACTGTACCCACGGCATTTAGCCCAGATGGGAAAGAATATTTGCCGAGCTCCAGTAATAACTGATTAAATGATCCAATAATTTTTTTTCTTTCGTAAAAAATGGGGGGTCTTTTGGGCCATACGATGTATTGAAAACCGCTTTTTTCACACCACTTTGTGAGGGGATTGTCCTTGATTCCATGAATCCATGTTGCGCCTAAATCGCTTGGGAAACCAAGGGAGTTGTCTGTCCAGATTCTGCCTCCAAGGCGATTTCTTGCTTCCAATACAATAACTGGAAAGCCACTGTCCTTTAATATACGCGCTGCCACAAGACCAGCTATTCCTGCACCAATTACTATTACGCGTGGTAATAGAGCTTTGGAGAAATTGTCATAAGGATGGATTGTCCATAAGCCATTATAATTGTTCATATACTTATACTCCACTAACCTAAAAGTATCTCACACTATTCGCTTTGATTCTGCTTTTTGGAAACATACTTTTGATGATAACTTTTCCAAATAAAATTTTGTCCAGAAATCCTATACCACAGGGTATATCCTCGTATTTTACTATAACATAACCTCGTTCATGGTAGGTCTTAATATTATTCATACTGATCGCAAATTCTTCGCCTTTCAGGTATTTTTCAAGACTATTTTTATCAACCTGAACAAAGTTTTTTTGAGCATGTATTCCAAATAAGCACGCAGCTTCAGTACTTAATTTAGGTGGATTAATCTGTGTTTTCATAAAAGGAATACCCACCGATCTTACTAAAGGTCTCTTAGGCCAGCTCTCATGATCCGAAGAAACTATGTTCAATTTTTTCCTGCCCTTTCGGTAGAATACATAATCATTGAATATGTTTTTATCAATTCCGAATGTGTGTTGAATATAATCAAGAAGTTGTTTGGGATCCTCTTTTTTCCAACCATCCATAGCAAAGGACGGGGATTCTTTGGTTTTTGTTTCTTCCACCTTCTTTAGAACTGCTACGAAAAATCCTCCTGTATCATTCTGATAGTGCCAGATTCTCATGGAATGTTTTAGGTCCTCAAGAAAACGAAAGTCTTTCCATCTGGTTACCCCTTCTGAGTAATTAAGATTAGGGATTTTAACGGGTAACAATTGAATAGAGTTGTCATATTTTTTCAGTATATAGTCTACAACTGCTTCATTTTCCTCGGGGGCATATGTACACGTTGAATAAACTATTGTACCGTCTTTTTTGCACAATTTTATGGCTCGCTCCAATAATTTTTTTTGTATATTGCTCATTTCCATTGATATCTCGGGCGAGCAATAATTTAAGATAGCCGGATTTTTCCTGAAAGTTCCCTCACATGTACATGGAACATCGACAAGCACTTTATCGAAGGTGCCTGCGCCATACGGATAATTTATACCATTGTGACATGTAGTAACTGTATTTACGATTCCGAGCCTGCAACACATATGATTGACTGTGTGTAGCCTAATTCTGTCAATGTCATTGGCTACTATCAAACCCTTATTTTTCATCAGGGTACCACAAAAAGCGGTTTTGTTACCAGGAGCAGCGCACAAGTCAAGAATTCGTTCACCGGGTTTTGGATTGAGCAACAAAACTGGTACGAGAGATATCAAGTCCTGTATATGGCACAGGCCCAGAACATGTAGCCATGAGGTTGACAAGACCTTTGGGTTAGAAATTCTATATGCTCCGTGACCCCAGTTTACAGGAGTCACAGTTATTCCCATGTTTTTCATGTGTGGTAATAGAGATGAAGGCGAAATTTTTAATGTATTTACCCAAAAACCGGGTAATAGCGGTTTCTGGAGAAACTCTATAAAGGTTTTCCAGTCATCAACTATTTCTTTGTATCTTTCAAAGTGTTTTAAAGGTACTATATCCATTGGAAGTGTGGGAACCTTTAGAGCATAAAAAAACCACCTGATGCATCAGGTGGTTTTTCCCCCGCTTTATACTGGTGGGTGTGCTGCAACATTTTCCATCTTACCTCATCCTTTGAAAACATCAGATTTTTATGAACAAAAAACGCCTCACCTTGCGGTTTTTACCCTATGACCTGCCTCAAATCAATATTGTATCCAATCCGAAAGAAACACTACCATCTTTGGAGAGTCAATTGGTGCTTTAATGTTTATTCCTGAATCCGTGAAATAGCAATAGTAATTGTTGACTGAGTAATAGTAAATCGACTAAAGAAATAATGTAATTTCAAGGTGT
>JALXAE010000038.1 GCA_026992355.1 Syntrophobacterales bacterium
GCATAAGGCCGTTGACTATGCAGGGGTGCTGCACGAGGTCTTCTCTATAGACCCGTACTATGCTTTTGAGAAAAAAGCGGTAAGGAGAGGGGCGTTGAGCGAAGATGATTATTTTGAATATATTTATGTGGAAAGAGCGCTTGAGGAAAATGTGAAAAAGGTTTTGACGGAAAATGCAGGAAAGTTGACTTGCCTTATTGGTCCCAGAGGGAGTGGAAAGAGTTCCGTTGGCAGAAAGATTAAGCGGGAGTATGAAGCTAAAGAAGCTTTTTTTCATTTTTACGATATACGTCGGGAGCAAGTGAATCATTGTTTGGGGGAGCATGATGAAGCGCTGTCTTGTTTTTCTGAGATCATGAAAAATGCTTATTGGAAGAAGCTTAAAGATGTAAATTCCGACAGTTTATATGCTTTTATGGTGAATGCGTCTATTGAAGATGATTATCGCCCTTCTGATAGTCCAACTTTTGATGTTTTCAGTGAACTTGCACATGATGTGGATCAGCAAATTTTATGGGATAAAGAGGATATAGATAAACAAATCAAAGAGATCGAGGAGGATGCTGAAAAGACTAACCTGACTAAGGAGCGAGAAGTTAAGGAAAAGAATGCGATAAAAGAAAGTTTGAATGTTGAAAGTTGGTTTAAATACTGTCGCATGAAGAATGCCCGGGATGCGGGATGGAAGCGTGCGGAGATTGAGGAGCTTTTTAATAAAATTCGAGAGAAGATTCAGGTAGTACATCTGGCGTATGCATATCGGTATTTGAAGAAATATGAAGGAGAGCAGATTTTCTGGTTTGATAATATAGACAATCTGAAAGGGCCGGCGCAGGAAACCTTGGTTAATGCCTTGGATGATTTACAGCAGACCATGTCGCAGATCATAACGATTGTTGTGGCAGCAAGGGAGGAAAATGTCTTTCGGCCTCAGCATTTTTATGATGAAGGCAGGCCTCTTACGCGTACACTTGTTTTTTTTGATGACCCTCATGCATTGAGTAATGGTAGTAATGGATATGAAGCGGTTAATATCAGTGTTGTTTCTTGGAAAGAAATCAGGCAGATTGTTGAGCGCAGAATGGCTTATTTTGAAGTTTATTATAATGCCAGAAAAAGGCGTACTTTAGATCGTTTTGATATTAGAATCTTTAGAAAGATAAGGGAGGTTATGGATTTTCTTCTCCATCCATCTGGCGATAGCAGTAATGAGGCCGGTATTTTTCAGGAGGAGAAAATAACTTTTGTTGCCAATAATTCCTTGAGGGAGCTTCTTCCTATGTTCGCTGATTTCACTAAGTTTATTCTTGAAAAATATGACACATACTGTACTCCAGATGATAAGCGGAAAGTTTTTCTGGAGTTTCCACCTTTTCTAAATGATGGCCGTTCATTTAAAATTACTGAACTTCTTTATTGGCTGTCCAGGAGGCAGGAGTATTTTAAATTACATAATCTCGTCTCTTATTTGCCTGAAAACCCCTCTTCTAAAGGTAGCTGTCTTTTACCTCATGTTATTTTGACTTGTATCTGGAATTTGGTCGAAAATCAACGAATAGATGAACATGACAGAGTTTTTGTCAGTCCTACGATTAAGGCTGTTGTGGATAAGTTGAGTTTGTTGGGCTTTACGAAAGAAGAGGTGTTAAAAGAGTTGTTTCGGTTGTATCGCCCCCGGGTAGGTCGAAGTCATATTGTCGTTATTGAAACCAGGAATCATATTGGTAGCTGGGGTGAGATTAAGTTGGATTACAGAGTTCGCATTACAGCACGTGGCAAGGTGGCTTTGAACAGGGTATTTAATTCTTTTGGATACTTTTATGCCATGATTACGGATGTTGAACCCGATTTAAAAGGGGGCAATTATACTTTGCCTGCAAACAGATTGAGAGATGGACGAAAGTTTCTTAAATATCTGATTAAAATGTATTTTGCCCACTTGAATGCTTTTCGAGATATTAAAACAAAATATGAAGAGCATCCTTCATCCTTGCGGCGTGGCGAAACTTGGTTAGGTGCTTATTATCGGGATTTTGGGATTTTGATAGATCCTGTCTTGACAAGGAAGCAGAGGCGAAACCTTTCAAGTGCGGTTACGATTGGCTCAAAAGGCTACATTTTATTTTTTCCTTATCTCGTAGAGTGTGTGTTGAATTATTTTGAAGGCTCGGGAGATGAAATTAAAAAAAGCTTGGAAGCGTTGCTTGCACGCTTTAATAACTACGTTGAGCGTTTCGAGAAAGGCGAAGAGGTTGGAGACATTGAATTGCCGGATGAAGTGTCTTTGTCTTTTTAATGAAAAGAAGAGAGGGGCTTACAGCCCCTCTCTTCCCGAAACACCTACCTCGCCTCCGTAACAAACCCCTTAATCCTGTAATTCTTATACAAATTCTTCCGGTAAACCTCTGCTTCTTCCCGCGTTTTGCGCAGGCCGAGCAGCAGTTTGTAGCGGGTGGGGCCGTTGGGGGCGGTTTCCATTTTGAGGTAGATGTCTTTGAAGCCTCTGCTCTGCAAGTGGG
>JALXAE010000039.1 GCA_026992355.1 Syntrophobacterales bacterium
TTATAAGTTTCATTATATTTTTGCTTATCTTTATAAAATCTTTAATATTTTCTGATGCTTTTCTAGAAAACAAAGGTATCAAAGGATTGGTCAGGATAACCATTCCAAGTATGGTTACATCAATCATTTTATATGCGGCGTTGTATAGACCGACCTGTCTATCGTTTTTTAACCATGCAAGCATGAAGGTGTCGGCTCGACTGTTGATTATGGTAAAAATGGATGCAACTCCAATGGGGATGGCAATCTTCAGATGTCTTCTTAAAAGATTTCTATCTATTGAAAAGACAGGTTTTATTAGCATCAATGATAGGTGGTAAGCCAAAATGAGATATATTATATTAGCCGCTAAATATGCTAAGGCTAAATGTAAAATAGAAGGTTTTAATAAATAAAGAACTGACATTGAAAATGCGAAGTAGCTAATTCCGTAAACCCCTGATGTAAGGCTTGAGTAGTGAGGTTTGTTGTATATTTGGAAAATGGGGTCAAATATTCTTGTAGAAGCAAATGGAACACATAGAGCTCCCACTATGAGCTCTATTTGCATATCTTTTCGAAGAATGAAGGCGGTGGCAAGGCCAATAATAGATGTTGTGGTATTGAAGATGGTTCTTATGATTAGTACATTGCCCCAGTATTTGGGTCTTACCTGTTCCGGCAGTTTTCCAAGATCCTTTGAAGATGTTTCCCCTGTTCCAAAATTGGATATAACAGAGAGGACATTTACAAAGGTTAAAAAATAAGCAAATTTTCCAAATTCAGATACACCCAAGCTTCTTGCTACATAGAGAAATACCAGGAGTTGAGAGCCAATGGATATAAGCCTCCCTATAAACTGGGCTATAAGATTGGCTGAGTAAATCTTTAAATTGGATGATAGGGAACCAACTTTTGGAAATTTCAAATTGGAAATCGTTTCCTTTTGGGTAATTTAAAACCTAATTCTGCAAGAACTCTCGTGTCCTGTCGCCATTTTTCCTGAACTCTAACGTAAAGGCCTAGATATACCTTGCAGCCCAGAAACCGTTCTATATCCTCTCGAGCAAGGCGACCTATTTCTTTTAACATTCTGCCGCCTTTGCCTATTATTATCCCTTTTTGCGATTTTTTTTCTACGTGGATAGTGGCTTCTATTACTATCTGATTTTTTTCGGGGTTTTCTTTGAAGGAATCTATAGTTACCGCGACGGCATAGGGTACCTCTTGTCTGGTGAGATGAAAAATCTTTTCCCTTATGAATTCAGCTATTATGAATCTTTCCGGAAGATCTGTGATATACTCTTCAGGAAAATACTTTGGGCCCTCTGGTAGTTTGGCAACGATTTCATCCAGTAGTTCCACAACACCGTCACCAAGCAAAGCTGAAACAGGAATGATTGCTTCGAAAGAATGTTTTGATTTGTAAAAGTCTATTAAGGGTAATATTAGGGCCTTATTCTTGAGCAGGTCGATTTTGTTTATGACCAGGAAAATGGGCGTTTGTATGTCTTTGATTATGTCTAGTACGAATATATCAATATCCTTCGGTTCCGGCGATGCCTCTATCATGAAACAAACAACATCTACATCCTCCAAAGCTGCCAGAGCGGTTTCCACAAGAATTTTGTTGAAAATGTCTTTGGCTCTATGAATTCCAGGAGTATCTACAAAAATAATCTGGCAGTCATCACGATTGTAAATACCAGCTATTCTGTTGCGTGTTGTTTGAGGTTTTGGGCAGGTGATGGATATTTTCTCTTTTAGAATTTGATTTAAAAGAGTGGATTTGCCAACATTTGGAGCACCCAGCAGAGTTACATAACCTGATTTGAAAGCAGCCGACCTTTCTTTTACACTTGTATTCGTATTCATGAAAAAAGTTTATCCTATAATTAGTGTTGTTAAACGCAAGTGGCACTATATAAATGTGCCACTTGCAGAATAGAGTTTTTATGCAAGGCCCATCTTTTTCTTTAGTTCTTCCAGTTCCTGTGTTGCCGATGAAGAGGACGGAGTAGCAAGAACCCTGTCTATCTTTTCATCTACTGAAGAGGTTTCTGTTGCTATCTGTCCATAAGCTTCTGCGAGGGATTCTTCTTCCTGAACCTTTTGTTTCATTCTTTCGAGCATCGCAAGGGTTCCGGAGGAGTCAACCTTTGCCAACTGTTGATTGATTTTTCTCATAGATTGAGCTGTTTTTGCCCGTGCCTTCAAAGTGATTAGCTCATTTTCATAGGACGATATTTGCTTTTTGAGCTGTTCGACCTTAGCTTGGAGTTGCATTGCCATATTGTTTTGAGCTTCGTAGTCCCTTGCAAGCTGCGTGGCTCTCTGTTCGTTTTCCTGCTTTTTTGTTAATGCTTCCATTGCCAGTCTTTCAGCTTCCTGAGGGTCCAGATCTCCGCTTTTTGCTTTTTCCAGCAACAGCATAGCCTTTCTTTCATAATCTTTGGCGGCTCTTTTAGCATCTTCCATTTGCTTTTGTAATCTGTTTGCCAAAGCTTTAACCTG
>JALXAE010000040.1 GCA_026992355.1 Syntrophobacterales bacterium
CGTAAGAAGAGTTTATCGCCATGCCCTTTCGTCACCTGAAAATGCCCAAAAAAGTGAAAATTCAGCATAAATATGGCTGTCCAGGTATTTGTAGCAGCAACATTAAGGCAATATGTTAGTAATTACAGACCTGAAGAAGGAATTAGGGTAGAAATTCCGAAAAGAACAACTGTGAAATTACTACTTGATATGCTTGGCATTCCCGAGCAAGAAGTGAAAGTTATAATGATTAACGGTGTTCATGCCTTGCTAGACACCCAATTGGAAGGGAACGAACGAATAGGACTTTTTCCGGCTGTGGGCGGAGGATAAGAATCTCTTTAATTAATGTCTTTTAGCCACTCCTGGACGGCATTTTGTAAAAGCTTGTAATAATTTTCGTTTCCCCCTAGTCCTTTTCTACCAAAAAAATAGTTAATCTCGAGAATATAAGGTCTTTCGTAATAAGAATCCTGGAGCGAAAAGATTAAATCAATTCCAGCAAGGTTGATGCCCACTTTTTTCATGAGCTTTTTGGCAATCGCATATACAGAGGGAAGCTTTCTTTCAACATCAACGTGTTCGATGTCCGCACCTTTCGAAACATTATGGTAAAAACTTAAGCCGTCCACAACTTTCCGCCAGTAGCCGTATACTTTATTGTGCATGATGACCAATCTGAGGTCTTTCCCATCGTTAGGAATAAACTCCTGAATTATAAAACCGTAGATTCCAGATTTTTCGTAACTCTCGAGGATTTTTTTAACTTCATTAACTTTTTCCGGGCCATTGACAAAAAAAACGCCCTCCCCTTCCCCTCCAGCAGCACTTTTCACAACAACTGGATAACGAAGACTATTCCAAACTGGTTCCGGGCAATTTCTAATTCCACCAAATATTAAGCTTTTGGGATGAGGGAGACCAAATAATCTGAACATCCTAATCTGCCCCGTTTTTCCAGGAAACCAGAAACGACACCTGTAATCTGGAAAAACATTAGGGCAATTCATATAGGCCATCTTAAAAAGCGATTCTCTACAACCTTGTGGAAGAACCACAGCCCTCGCTTGTTTTATCCAATAAAGGTCAGATTCGTCAGGTTCCCTGCCTGCGCAGATCAGATTCTTGTCTGCCTGGATGATCGGATTGTAAGATACTACGTAACGGCGCTCCACCCTATACTCACAGTTAGTAATTACTTTTTGACTCTGCCACTGAAAACCTGTTGATCTATGTTTTTGGAGTCAGACCCACCACATTCTGGAATATAGCAGGAAACATCGATAAACTCGCATTTTTTCTTACAAGATGGACATTCCGTTGGAGGAACGTCCTTATCAATAGTGTATCCACACTCAGAACACTTCCATACAGGCATAAATTACTCCTTTTTGTCCTTGTGGTTTAGTAGATACTCATCGCAGTTCTTTTCAGATAACTATTGAGCTGGTCATGCTCACCCTGTTTTGCGGCCAGCAAAAACTCTTTTATTCTTTTTCCATCGAGAAATTCGTTAATATCAAACTTGCCTTCTTCGACATATTCTAGGGAACCTCCAGCAGCCCGGAGAATAATAGACGGAGCCAACAAGTCTCTGTAAGACACGTTATGCAAAATAGCTCCGTCAGCCCTGCCCTTGGCCACATAGCAGATATGTGCACCGGTACAGCCCATATTTCTTATCTTACCTGGAAAGGTAGTCGTAAAATGGTCATGAAACCTGGAGTAAGTGAAAAGGAGACTTTCATTGTTTGCCGGCAAAGATTCTGTCAATTCCATTTTTTGCTCATTGTGATAGGCCGGTCCATCTGCAAATGCCCAGAAAATATCGGAGGTTGCCGGCATATAATATGCGCCAAAAACGGGCCAAAAATTTTCAGCCAATGCAATAGAAATCCCCCACATCGGAATTCCAGCCTGATAATTGGCTACACCATCTAGGGCATCGAATACCCACAATTTGCCGCCTTCACCATGTTTGTACTCTCCCAGTTCCAGTCCTTCTTCAAATACTCTCGTCTCAGGATAACTTTGTTTTATAGCCTCGCGAAAGCGACCTTCTATTGCCATCTCCATTGAAGTCACGAGGTCATCATCAAATTTGAGTTCTCTATTTCCCTTACCGTAACCCTCCATAGCTATCACTGCCACGTCTTTAAGCAAACCTATCGCAAATTCCTTAATTTCGCTTAAGATTTTCTGACTCATAAAAACATCTCCCTTTCCTCAAAAAACACCTTCGCAAAATGTTTATCCACGACAAAGATTGCTTGACCTAGTACATCTCATATATGACTATACACAAACACCCTATCGGTTTCTACGTCATTTTCCTTCACTTGACCAGCTTGACTTATATTGCTTTTTTAGTCTATTGTCGCCACGATAGAGGAAGGAGAAAACCTTTCCAAATCAGGAGGGTGGAAAATTGAAACGGGAAGAAATTAGAAGAAAAGAGTCCATTGAAAAACCAAGTGGAAAATTAGGAGTCCTTATTCCTGGTATTGGCGGCGCAGTAAGTACGACCTTTATTGCTGGAGTAGAACTTATACGAAAAGGAATTGGCGAACCAATAGGTTCTTTAACTCAGCTTGGGACCATTAGACTGGGAAAAAGGTATGAACATAGAGTTCCTCTCATAAAAGATTTTGTTCCCCTTGCAGATATTAACGACCTCGTTTTCGCAGGATGGGACATTTATGGCGCAAATTTGTATGAAGCAGCATTGAATGCAAAAGTTCTAACAAAGGACCACATAGAACCAGTAAAGCATTTTTTGGCATCAATAAGCCCTATGCCCGCAGTATTTGACCAAAGGTTTGTAAAAAATCTTAATGGCAATCACGTAAAACATGGAGCTAACCATAGAGAACTAATAGATGCTTTAAAGGAAGATATTTCAGATTTTTGCAGACAACATGATGTATCAAGGTGTATAATGATATGGTGCGGTAGCACCGAGGTTTACCTTAAACAGGAGGAAGTTCATCAAAGCCTTTCGGCATTTATGGAGGCTCTTGAAAACAATGACTCCCGTATTGCCCCCAGTATGATCTACGCTACAGCTGCACTTGAAATGGGAATTCCATTTATAAATGGCGCCCCAAACCTCACCATCGATATTCCTGCTCTAATTGAGTTAGCCAGTAAAAACAACGTACCAATCGCTGGTAAGGATTTTAAAACAGGTCAAACGCTGATGAAAACTATTATTGCCCCCGGTTTGAAAGCCCGCATGTTGGGGCTCGAAGGATGGTACTCCACCAACATTCTCGGCAATCGCGATGGGTTAGTTTTAGACGATAAAGATTCATTCAGAACAAAGGAAGAAAGTAAGTTGTCCGTTCTTGATTATATCCTTCAGCCCCAGTTGTACCCTACCCTTTACAAAAATTACTACCATAAGGTAACGATTAATTATTATCCTCCCAGGGGCGACAACAAGGAAGGTTGGGATTGTATCGACATTTTTGGTTGGCTGGGTTATCCCATGCACATAAAAATCGATTTTGAATGTAGAGACAGTATTCTCGCTGCTCCATTAGTCCTTGACCTTGTACTTTTTATGGATCTGGCTAAAAGAGCTAACATGAGCGGCATTCAGGAATGGTTGTCCTTTTACTTCAAAAGCCCCATGCACAAAGAAAATCTTTACCCAGAACACGACCTCTTCATACAACTTATGAAACTCAAAAACACACTTCGTTACCTTATGGAAGAAGAACAGATAACCCATTTTGGCCTAGATTACTACATGAACAATTCCAAGAGCTAACTCAAATTTATTTAACCGAAAAAATTGTAAAAGCCGGGAAATCACCCGGCTTTTTAATTTGCAAAACTCAGTTTGCGTGCAGTTTTAGATTTTCTTGGCAGTTACTTAAAATTCTGACAACCAAGCTTGCTTTTTAATACGAAAGTACTTAATAGAAATTAAGATTATTTTGATAAACATATAACAAAATCATAGGTAGGGAGTTCGAAATAATGTTGGTAATAGAAGACCTTCAGGTTGAGCTGGCGGGCAAGCTTATCCTGAAGCATATAGACATGGAGATAAAGCCCGGGGAAACTCATATTTTATTCGGCCCAAACGGGTCGGGTAAAACCTCACTTCTTATGACAATTATGGGATATCCTCAGTATAAGGTGGTTTCTGGTAAAATTTATTTTAAAGGGGTGGACATTACTAATATGCCCATAAACGAACGGGCTAAAATGGGCATTGGAATGTCCTTCCAACGGCCTCCTACAATAAGGGGCTTGAAAATAAGGCAACTAGTAAAAATATGCTCTGGAAATGGCGAAAATATGGATGTTGAAGCCCTAGCTAGAGCAGTAAATTTTGTAGATTTTCTCGACAGAGACGTAAACGATGGTTTATCGGGTGGAGAAATCAAGAGGTCAGAACTTTTGCAGCTAATGGCACAAAATCCAGACTTAATGATGTTCGATGAACCGGAGTCTGGTGTAGATCTGGAGAATATGGAATTGGTTGGAAAAATCATAGCTCACTTGCTGGAACAGGAAATCCATCCCAAAAGTACCAAGCCCATAAGGCTGCAGAAAAGAGAACGAAGAAAAATGGGTCTCATAATAACTCACACCGGCCATATAATGAACTATATCACGGCGTCCAAAGGTCAGGTTTTGTATGATGGTGTCCTAAGCTGCGTGGAGAACCCTAGAGAAATATTAAAATGTATAGCCAATATAGGATATGAGGAATGTGTGCGATGCATATTAGAGAACAATTTAAGGAACGGGCACTAAAGGCTGTAGACAAGAAAGCTGCTATAGGCGAGGACATAGATCTTAGCCAATATGATAAGGAAGCACCTCCCCCAAAACCTTTAACCGATGAAGAATTATGTGCTCTGCCCCAAATAGAAAGAGAACTTCTTGCGATGGCAGGAATTGATGTTACTGAAAAAGAAAGAGGGGGGACTTTCTTTCAGAAAAACGTTGGTGTAGTCCACTGTGATGTAAAACAGGAAGGCATTGAAGTAATACCCTTGAAGGTAGCTCTGGAAAAGTACGACTGGATATGGGACTATTACTGGAAGCTGGTGCCGGTAGATGCAGATAAATACACGGCTGCTGCCGAATTAGAGCTGCATGATGGATATGTAATTCGGGCTCTTCCTGGATCTAAAACTATATATCCAATCCAGGCATGTATGTTTATGGAGAAAGATAATCTCCAGCAGAATGTTCACAACATAATAATTGCAGAAGAGGATTCAGAGCTTCACATTATCACCGGTTGCGCTACGGCCCACACAACTAAAAGGGGTGCCCATATAGGAATTTCAGAATTCTTTGTCAAAAAGAATGCAAAACTTTCATTTACCATGATTCACAACTGGGCGGAAAACATGCACGTAAGGCCTCGTTCGGCAGCCCAAGTAGAAGAAGGTGGCCTATTTCTGAACAATTACATTTGTATGAAACCCGTAAAATCTCTCCAGATGTATCCTACCACTCACCTAGTCGGTCCCGATGCTGTAGCAAGATTTTATACCATTTTAGTAGGGTCCCCTGGGTCGATTTACGATGTTGGCGGTCGAATTGTATTGAACTACCCTGGGAATAGAGCAGAAATTGTATCCAGAGCTATAAGCAACGGTGGGACCATAATAGCTAGAGGGCATCTCATTGGTAAATCGCCGGATATTAAGGCTCATCTGGAGTGTAGAGGTTTGATATTAAACGGCGGGATTATCCACGCTATTCCAGAACTTGAAGGTCATGTGGATGGTGTCGAGATGTCTCATGAAGCTGCAGTAGGAAAGATTGCCCAAGAGGAAATATTCTATCTTATGGCGAGGGGTCTGAATGAAGATGAGGCTACGGCAACAATTGTGAGAGGCTTTTTGAATGTTGACATTCCGGGATTACCACCTCAGTTAAAAGCAGAAATAGACAAAGCAATTGAAGAGAGCGATAAGGACGTAATGTAAAAACCCAAACCCGTGAAGCAGCAAGAGTGGTTTTTTAGCGTGTAGCAGTAAATTAACAAATCAAAAGTGCTGTAAATTACTTATTGGTATCCTGCACCCCTGGGGGTGCAGGGTAGAATCTTACAGATATAACAACCCAAGAAAAAGAGAGAGTTGGAGAAATACTCAGTTAAGAAAAAGTCTTTTATCTTACTTTTATGGACTATTCCAAGTAAATCAAAAGATTCATTTACACCACCTATCAACTAGAAAGGTTTATGAAAGAAATTAAAGAAGCCATAGCCAAACCAAAGAAAGCCTCCTCCACTACGGACACATTTGACTAATGAATATTAACTTTAAGGTAATCCATGGGGTAAAAGAGGCAATGTGAATCGTTTTTTCATTTATAAAAAACCCTATGTTTTCAGGAACAGGGTAATATGGAGTATGTTGCCTGCACCGCCACCACTTGCATATATTCTCTCATTTCAACAATTCTTCCTACACCTCTCATCTACTCAAGGTCAGCATATTTTCTTTTTTTCGGATTGTATCCAATTTTTGTTTTAGATGAAGCGTGGGTTTATATTGGGTGGTTTCTTTAGTGACTACTTCGTTTTGACAGGGGAATAATATGAGTTAAAGGAAACTTAGGAATGCATGAAAAAGAGAGCACCGGGAGCAAAACAAGGCTCTGAAGAAAAACTGTGATAAACTACCACCCCTAGATTTGAGCTTGATGCCTTCTAAAAAACCGGCTTCTGACTTGCACGAAAATTACCATCTTTTCCTTGGTCTCCGGTTTCTGTTTCTTCTCTTTCTCCATTTATGGTAACGCGGGCGCGGTCTTAGAAAATCTACCTTTATGAATTCTCTACCATTTACGAAGGTTACATAAAGCGGATAGATTTTAAGTTCTCTTTCTACTATGTTCCTGATGTGTCTCAGATCTGTTTTTTTAGTGATTCCGTATTTTTTGTAGTCTTCAGTCTTGATATAAAGAGGCATATTTTCTAACCTCTGATGTGTGAAATTATTATTTTCGATTAAGTATTTAGATACTAAATGCTTTATTGTCAAAGCGGAAGAGTGGATGTCTATCAGAGAAACCATCCGAGGCGAAGTTGAGAGGGTTACCTATTCGAGCATTGATGATGGATATTCCGTAGTAAAGCTGAAACCTAAAGAATCTAGGGAGCTTATTACCGTTACCGGGTTTATGGGAGGAATTGTTCCAGGAGAAGCCATAGAAGTAGAAGGTTATTGGATACTACATGAGAAATATGGCAGGCAATTCAAGGCACTTTCCTTTAAATCTATTCGTCCATCTTCACTTGAGGGGCTTAAGAAATATCTGGGATCAGGCTTAATCAAGGGCATAGGTCCTGTTCTGGCATCAAGAATTATAGAACAGTTCGGTTTGGAAACCTTTGACGTTCTCGAGAAGGATATAAACAAGCTCCTACAGGTCGAGGGAATAGGGCCTCGCAGGCTGGAATCCATCAGAAAATCCTGGGAAGAACAAAGAGATATAAGGGAACTTATGCAGTTCCTTCAACATCACGGTGTATCCACAACCTATGCCTATAAAATTTTTAGGCATTACGGCAAGGAAGCAATAGATATTGTAAAGACTGATCCATATAGACTGGCTATGGATATCAGGGGTATAGGTTTCATAACAGCGGATAAGATTGCACGTTCCATAGGCATTCCAGAGGATTCTCCGCTTAGAGCACAAGGGGCTATTATTTATATGCTTCATGAGATGGCGTTAGATGGGCACCTGTGTTATCCTCAAAGTAAACTCATTACTCATATAAACGAAAGATTTCAAATATCCCAATCGGTTCTGGAGGGGGCGCTGGATGAACTAATTAAGGAAGAGGTTTTGGTTCGGGATGAAGATTTTTTATATTTGCCCGGTTTTTATAGGTGTGAAACTGGTGCAGCCAGAAAACTAATTGGTTTGTTTGTCTATCCATCCACTTTAGTTGATGTGGGGGAGGTGGTTGAGAAGGCTGAGGAGAAATTAACTATCATTTTAGACGATTTGCAAAAAGAGGCCTTAAAAGTTGCACTTACAAGAAAAGTCACAATTATTACTGGAGGACCTGGAACTGGCAAAACTACTCTAATACGGGCGCTGGTAAAGGCGGCAAACATTTTGGGACGCGATACTGTCCTATGTGCCCCCACGGGTAGGGCTGCAAAACGTCTTGAAGAAACTACTGGGAAAAGAGCCTACACAATACACAGACTATTGGAATATAGCCCAAAGGTCGGAGGATTTCAGCGAAACGAGGGCAATCCAATAAGGGCTGGATGCATTGTTGTGGATGAGGTTTCCATGCTTGATCTTCCACTGTTGTATCATTTGCTTAAGGCCGTGCCCTATGATGCTACCGTAGTTTTTGTAGGGGATGTGGATCAGTTGCCTTCCGTTGG
>JALXAE010000041.1 GCA_026992355.1 Syntrophobacterales bacterium
CAACAGCAGTGCACAAGCAGTGCCCAATCAGCTGAAGCAGCTGCACAGCGAGCTGAACAGGCTGCTGATAGAGCCGAAGCCATGGCGAATAAGTGTGAAAGCATTTTCATGAAACACATGAAAAAGTGACCTTCCCTTAATATAAACATTACGGCGTTAAGTCCATAGGCAAAACGTAACAGCAGGAAAGGAAGAAAAGGAGAGGTGAGTAGAGTGCCTCTCCTTTTTATCGCGGTAACTTTATAAGTAGGTACCTTGCTAACCTGTTTTGAACAGTACTGAGCCTACGACCATTTTGGTGCTTTTTTCTGATCTCTTTTTGTAAAAGCGTTCCTTTTCACTGAAAATACAACCGCAGTACTGCTGCCGATATATTCCGGCTTCTTCAGCCATCCTTTGCCCTTCCTTCCAGCCTACTCTGAAGTCTTCGTAATAGAAAGCTATTTTGTATTTTCTCGCAGCTTCTTCACCAATGGACTTAACAAGGTCGTGTTTTTGTCTTTTGCTGAAGAGCAAAGTTGTAGAAAAACCATCGAATTTACTTTTTTTAGCCAGTCGAGCTGCAGCTTCTAGTCTCGTTGAATAGCAATAAATACACCTCTGATTTTCCCTAAAAGCAATGTTTCTCAAAAATTCTTCCAGAGGATAGTCCTGCCTCACAATTAGCCTTAACTTTCTGGATGCAGCTACAGTCTCCAAAGCTTCTAAGCGCCTGAGCCATTCCTGATAGGGATGGATGTTTGGATTATAAAAAAATCCAATTATGTCCATGTCCTGTTCCCTAAGCCTTTGCAATGGATAAAAAGTACATGGTCCACAGCAAATATGCAGCAATACTCTTTTCATTTATCCTCTCCGTTTCATTACAGAGTTTGCCACTTTATGGGGCAAATTATCCATGGGGCCATTGCTCATGAAAAGGATGACTTCGCTACCTTGGAGGTATGAAACCAAAAAATCCAAAGTTTCTTCCGGGGACGAAAAGGAGTAACATGGAATTCCTTTTTTTGATATATCCCTTGAAAGCTTTTCCAGGTCAAGGCGTTCGTTTTGGGGGATATTTTTAAATCCAGGAGGGGCTTTTAATACCACAAGATCAGCCTTACTGAAAACCTTACTATAAGGTGTCTGAAAAAATTTCCGCTTGCTGGTGTTAGTCCTGGGCTCAAACACAGCCACTATCTTTCTCTCTGGAAAATGCTCTTTCACGGCTTCTATAGTGTGTGCTACAGCTGTCGGATGGTGCGCAAAATCGTCAATTATTGTGATGTCTTCACTGCTAAAAACAAAGCTTTGCCTTCTCCAAAGCCCGGGAAACGTTTCGAAGTGAGGTATAAAGCTTTTGAGGGGAAGTCCAAGTCCATAAATTAAAGCAATCACGGCCAAAGAGTTTAATGCATTATGCTTGCCCATAGTAGATGTTCTCACTTCTATAACTTCCCTTTGAGGTCCCACAAACTTGCATAGTGCCCCATTTCGGAGAGGGATAAAATTCTCTATTCTCCAATCCGCGCTTTTACTATATCCATAGGTAATAGCCTTGGATTTGCATTTTTTTATAAGGGTTTCACAATGAGGGTCATCTCTGTTTACAACCAAAAGCCCGTCGGGGGGAATTAACGAAACGAGTTTTTCAAACTCCATTCTTATGGAATCCAGATCTGGGTAAATATCTCCATGGTCGAACTCTATTCCCGTAACAATTACAGCAAAGGGATTGTAGTGGAGAAACTTTGGGGTTTTGTCAAAAAAAGCTGTGTCGTATTCATCGCCTTCGATAACAGCTATTTCTCCATGCCCAATTCTATAACCGCATTTCCAGTTGTTGAGCAGTGCACCAACAAACGCTGCAGGATCGTAACCGGCTTGCTGAAAAACCCAAGCAATAAGAGCGGTGGTAGTACTTTTACCGTGAGTCCCAGAAACAACAATGTTTTTTTTCCTTTTGAGTAAAGTCTTTCTTATTATTTCCGGCATACTCATATACGGGATGCCGGCTTTGATTACGTACTGTGCCTCCGGGTTTTGTGCTCGAACGACATTACCGATAATAACAAGCCCTGGCGCCTCTTCTTCTATATTTGTCTTTATGAATGGAGTTTTTACGGAAATACTCCTTGCTTCCAGGAAGTTACTCATGGGCGGATAAATTCCTGAATCCGAGCCTGAAACTCTATAGCCCATTTCCTGTAGCGCCCCAGCCAAATTGCCCATGGCTATTCCGCCAATACCGATGAGGTAGATTCTGTCACTCTCCATATTTAGCCCTCGCTAGTTGATGAATTTCCCTTCTGAATGCTTTAATCTTTACTCCTGTGCTTCCATAGTATGTCCTGTTTGTAAGGATTATTACTGCGAAACCATCGGTCAAATCCAACCAGAAGGATGTCCCGGTAAAACCGTAATGACCAATACTATGAGATGAAAAATAGGGACTTACAATGTCGCTGTCCCTGGATGGTGTGTCAAAACCGGC
>JALXAE010000042.1 GCA_026992355.1 Syntrophobacterales bacterium
CTGTAATTACAGCTTCAACTCACGATATACTACTTGTATTCACCAACACCGGTCGTCTATACTGGTTAAACGTTCGTGATATTCCTGAAACCTCGTCCAATGCCCAGGGTAGAGCCATAGTAAACCTTTTGAACCTTCAAAAAGGAGAAAAGGTTGCAACTATTCTGCCAGTAAAGGATTTTGATCCCCACCTGTACGTAGTATTGATAACCAAATACGGGATAATCAAAAGAATGTCCTTAGAAAACTTTTCAAGACCTATAAGCACGGGAATCAAGGCTATAACTTTAAGGAATGGGGATGAGCTAATAAGAGCACGCTTAACCGGTGGAAATGATAAACTTTTCATTATGTCAAAACATGGGAAAACCATTCTGATAGAAGAGGCGGAAATTCGCCCGACTGGAAGAAGTGCCCAGGGCGTCAAAGGTATGGATGTAAAGGGAAGTCAAGTAATTGGCATGGAAGTTTATCAAGGGCAGAAGTCTATTCTTGTAGTTTCGGAGAATGGATTCGGCAAAAGAACACCATGTAGTGAGTTCAAAGTTCAGGGGCGGGGCGGAAAGGGTATACTGAATATGAAGATTTCGGAAAGAAACGGGTTAGCTACAGGATTCTGCCTCGTCGATGATGGTGATGAAGTTCTGTTAATAACCAACCATGGTCGTTTGATCAGACTAAATGCATGTGACATAAAAGAACAGGGTCGGGCAACTCAGGGCGTAAAATTAATGGACCTGGAAAAAGATGAAATTGTAGTAGATGTAGCTCTCGTTAGTGAAATAGACAAAGAAGATGATGAAAACAGGGCATAACGGGGGATGTAATGAACATCAACGTGGAACGCATAGGAGTTGTTGGCGGTGGGAGCTGGGGAACGGCTCTTGCTCTTTTATTGGCAGATAATGGTTACGAAATAGATCTGTGGGTATATGAGCCTGAACTTGTCAAAGATATTAAGCAAAAAAGGGAGAATACTATATACTTGCCGGGATTTTCTATTCCATCAAATATTCACCCTTATAACGATTTTGAACCTGTAGTGAAAGAACACAAAATTATCCTCATGGTTGTGCCTTCACATGTGTACAGGTCTGTCACTCAAGCTATAAAACCCTATCTTGCAGACAATACCATAATTGTAAGCGCAACAAAAGGCATAGAAAATGAAACACTTCTTACCATGTCTGGTGTGTGGAAAGAGGTAGTAGGTGACAAAAAAACCGTATTTTCATGTTTGTCGGGTCCATCTTTTGCCAAAGAAGTTGCCCGTAAAATTCCAACAGCCGTTACAATAGCCTGTGATAATATTGATATTGCCAGCAAGCTCCAGGCAATGTTTGCTAATGAGTATTTTCGTGTTTATACCAGCAGTGATGTTATGGGCTTGGAAATAGGAGGGGCCGTCAAAAACGTTATAGCTCTAGCTGCCGGGGCATGTGATGGTCTAGGACTTGGGCACAACACAAGAGCTGCTTTAATAACGCGTGGACTTGCCGAAATGACACGACTGGGAGTAGCCATGGGAGCACATCCCATCACTTTCCTGGGTCTACCTGGAGTTGGAGACCTTTTGTTAACTTGTACAGGGGACCTCAGCAGAAACAGAACCGTTGGATACCAAATTGGTCAGGGGAAATCCCTCGATGAAATCCTGTCGCACATGAAAATGGTTGCAGAAGGAGTTAAGACGGCTAAATCAGTTTACCATTTATCGAAGAAGTTTAATATTGAAATGCCAATATGCGAACAGGTCTATAAGATACTCTATGAAGGGAAGAAACCTCGCGACACAGTAAAATATCTTATGACAAGATCATTAAAGCATGAATGGGAACGAGAGTTAGCACTTTATCAGCAACAGCTTGAACAGGGCATGTAAAAATGGGTCACTTAACCTTAGGCGAAGTTTTAAAAAGGGTCGAACAGAAAAAAAATGATTACCAGAGATATAACTTTGAAAGGCTTCAGGAAGAAGCTTTCGCAACCTTTTTCGACCTTGCCCAGGAGTCTGCAGCCTTAGACCACCTGTATTTAATAGCTGTAGCAGTTCCAAAGGTTTTTTTCGA
This sequence comes from Syntrophobacterales bacterium, assembly GCA_026992355.1. Taxonomy (GTDB): domain Bacteria; phylum Desulfobacterota; class Syntrophobacteria; order Syntrophobacterales; family Thermodesulforhabdaceae; genus JALXAE01. The sequence continues at coordinate 2,070 of JALXAE010000042.1, forward strand.
TTTTGATTCCAACCTTTATGTAGTCAACCCAAGAACGAAACAATTGGAAAAGGTTTCCACAAGCAAAGAAGGCATCGTTGAAGGAGACGAAAAATTCAACCATGCTATTGAACTCTGTGAGGAACCTGTCAAAAGCGAAGGGGGATGGCTTTTTCCAATAAGGGGGAATCGGGCTCTAACTCAGTGGGTGTCTTTTTCAGGCAAGAAAGGTATCCTTGGAATCCTGGAGGTTTCGTGTGAAAAGGGCTTGAGAGAAGAAGACCTGTTCTTCCTCCAAAAATTTGCAAATAGAATAGGCTACAATCTCCATCAAAAGCTTTTAATCCAACAAAACCTGGAACACTTAAAGTTTATAAACCAACTCGTAGCAGACATAGAACACAATGTAATATCCCCGAATAT
>JALXAE010000043.1 GCA_026992355.1 Syntrophobacterales bacterium
GCCGTTTCACAAGGCCTTGGGCAAACCCTACCAATGCTCAAAGGAATAGGATTTCGTTCTTTTATGGTAATGAGAGCTCCTTCATAATCACCTTCTCGTATTTTCTTTATGTATAGTGGAATATTAATTTCCGCTGGGCAGGTTTGCTGACATGGGGCAAGGCATTGGCCTTTCTCGTTGAAGGAAGTTAGGCGTTGAGTAATTTTGATTACGCGAATTACATTCTTTGGACAAACTCTTTCACATGTACCACAACCAGTGCATTTATTGGGGTCTACTTCTGGGAGCTTTTTCCCCATTTTAAGAGCTCCAAATGGACAAGCACGCACACAGGTACCAAGTCCCAAACAACCAACCTCACACTCTTTTTGACCTCTATCGAACAAAACAGCTGCTCGACAGTCCATAACGCCTTCATATTGAAATTTAACTTCAGCCTCTTCCACACTGAAATGACACCCAACTTCAGCAAATTGAGGCAGAGCACTGGTGAATTCAATTCCCAATATTGAAGCAATCTTAGCTGCTACTTCATCCCCTCCGGCAACACATACATTTGGAGGAGCCTCTCCCTTTACAATAGCTTCAGCAGCTCCAGAACATCCGGCATAGCCACAGCCACCGCAGTTTGCTCCTGGAAGTGCATCCAGAACCTGGTCAATGCGAGGATCTGTATAGACATAGAAAATTCTCGAGGCTATTGCCAGACCGAAACCGGCTATGAGTCCCAGTCCTCCAATCGCAAGAACTGCACTAAGCATGAAAAAAAACCTCCTTTTGTGATTTTTTTCAGTAGGCTTATTGTCCTTTTTTTCACTTTAAACTTTGAAAGCATACCTCACAAATTGTGTCAACTTTTTTTGAATGGATTATGGATTGTAATTTGGTTCAGGCTGGAGCATGCTAAATTTTGAGCAAGATGTGTCATGATTTTAGACTAATCACTTTTACAACTGAAACTACTCGTTTTCACTTCGGGCCTCAAGGGCCATAGCTATTTTTTTCTTTAACTCAGTAAGGTCAAAGCTTTTTACGACATAATAATCAGCAGCAAGCGACTTAGTGTCTTCTTTGAAGGTATCGTAGGCGGTCGAAAGAATTACTGGAAGATCATAAAATTTCGCCCGTATATCCTGCAAAAGATCCAGGCCGTTATAATCCACAAGTTTTATGTCCAAAATGACAAGGTCTGGTTTCTCCTGTTCGATTAGCTCCAATAGTTTGTAGCCACTATCAGTGGTAATTACCTCATAACCTGCATCCTGCAACTCTTCGGAATATAACATGCGGATATGTTCTTCATCGTCTACTACGAGAATTTTTGCCATAACTTACGCCCTCCATAGTTATTGCCATTTGCTGACAAGATATCTCTTGTTTTCCTCAAAGACCATACATTCTTTTTCAATTACTTCCTCAGCCTGTTGGTTAGACATCCTCTCCGTTTTTCTTACGTATGAAACTACTTTACCGTAATACAAGGGCAAAAGAGCGTCCAATATTTCTTCTTTTGTTTCCGGAGGTGCCTTTTTGTATGCCAGAGCTATGTCGTACAGTATTATTGTCCACGTATGAGCCGGAAAAGAAAAGGAATCAAAGCCCATATCTTTGATTTCGTCAAGTTTGTGCATCTCAGGAGGGTTTAGAGTACTTTCCAGTAATCCCCGATGACGCTCTATTCCTTTTATGAACAAATCATACAATCTTTCCGTATTGACCTCTACAGGGACGGCGGTTTCGACATCTAATGCCTCAGCGTTGAACAAAACCGTGGGTCTGCTCCATTTTACTCTGGTCCAAAATTCCTGAAAGACTGGCATAAGATCAAAAAAGACGCTCACAATATTAAAAAAAGCCTGATTTATCTGAGCAAAGGGATCCTTTAAACGGTGAATCTTGGGTGCTCCCATAAAACTCTGACATATCGGCATTCTGGAGCTTGCGGCAACTGTGGCTATCCATAGGTCGATACCGTCAGCAGCAACCTTTTCGTTCCAAAATTCAACTCCCGATATTTGTTCCAGCAATTTAGTACCAATAGCAAAATCTCCAGCAGTTGGCCTTTTTATTCGGCGACCGTAAAGTGATCTGAAAAGCGGATACAGCACAAGGGCTTCTAGGGTGTTTTCGTATTTATGATTCACATACAATGGAACCACATAGGCATTCCCGCGCAAAACAGGTTCTACGAAGCAATATATCCATTGTGAGGTAACATTTCGAATGTCGGCTTCAATTACAACCACTACCTTGGGCTGTATTTCGAGACACCAGGAAAAAAGGTTTTTTAGATTGTTACCTTTGCCTCTTTCACCTGGTTGAGTGGACAGATAAACTTTAGGGTTTTTTGTTTCCACAGAAAAAAAAGCTTCTTTTGTTCCGTCCATGGAGTGATTATCACAGTTTACAATTACGCTATTTATTGATGGATAGAATTCATTTAAGCCTTCATCTATTTTGCTTGTTA
>JALXAE010000044.1 GCA_026992355.1 Syntrophobacterales bacterium
CGTTTCTGGTTTTCATTGTTTTTTATGCTATTTTCGTAACGTAATACTATTAAGCAGTGAGTTTAATTTCCTCTGATGGTTCCACGGTCCGGTAATTCGGCAATCTGCAATCCCAATTTCGTTATTCGTTATCCGTTATTCGTTATTTGTTCTATTAGGCGGGTTTTAAGAGTTTAAGTTTTAGGTAGACAACAGCCAAACAACTCCAGTCTTCATGGAGCATCAGACAATATTTCTTGATACTAATAACGTATAACTAATAACCAGTATCTCCTTCCCCAATTCCTCAATGCGAAATTCGCAGTATCTAGATAACTTCAATTTCAAACCGGCCTTTCAGCCTGTTGGCAGGTGTCTCATAGAAAATAAATAATAGAAAAGGATACACAAACTTATCCAAACATCAGACTCTTGAAAGACGAAAATCAACGGTTTTGCAAGCTAATGGGTCTATTAGCCCCGTGAAATACGCTTCGCTGTCACGTTGTGAATTTCACAGGCTAAAGCCCGGTGAAATGCGCTTCGCTGTCCTTCGGAATTTCACGGGCTAAAGGTCCATTGAGTCGGGAGTCTATTGGGTCAGTGAGTCTGGAAGATGTAGAGCCAACTGCTACCATACTCTCTTCAACCCAAACTGCTCGTACTGAGCAAGGGCCCTGTCCTTTGAAATCAGTACGAAGTCTCTCTGTATTGCCTGCCAGACGATGAGACGATCAAATGGGTCCTTGTGAGCAAGTCTGGGGAGTTCATGAAAGGTGGCCGCCTCTTTTGGATCGAGGTCCAGGATATCTATGTCCATTTGTTGGGCATAATCTAACAACTCTCCGGGCGTTACTCCTTTCATCTCAAGCTTTCCCAGGCCGTATTTGAGGGATATTTCCCAGAAAGTTACGACACTGGCAAACACATCATTTTCAATTTTACATATGCCTTCTAGAGCTTTCTTGCCGAGCTTAGAGGGGTCGAATAGTGACCAGAGAAAAGTGTGGGTGTCAAGCAGAAGTTTCATAACTCCAAAAGCTCTTGGTCTGTAATCTTGAAATCGTCTCTGACTTTGAAGCTGGCTTTCCCTTGCAGAAGTCCTATCTGTCTTTTATCCTTTTCAAAGTGTTCCGAGTATGGCACTATAAGGGCAATCTTTTCGCGCTTTCGCCCATAGCTTATCGCTATTCGCTTACCCTTTTTGACCTTGTCCAGTACCTTAGAAAACTGCGCCTTAACTTCTCCTATGGTGAGGGTTTCCACGTAGAGTCACCTCCTATTTTTTCGATATGCATGGTATCTCAAACTTGACAACTTGTCAAGAAAGTGAGTTTTTCCAACCAATAAAATAACAACTACCGAATAACCAATCCCAGAATTCGCAATCCGCAATCCGCAATCCCCAATCCCAAAATCTCTCTTTACCCGCTTCCCGTCAAACGCATTTTGGGGAATATTACCCTAACTGTTTTAAGAAAAAAGTTTTTCCCGCTTTCATTCCGACTGTTGCTGCCGCTAATTCTCCTGTAATTTTCTGACAATCCGAGGGTGCAGGATAGAATAGATCTCTTTAGCGTATAAATAAGCTTTTAGGGCCTCCGATGAGCCAGGTTACCCGGAAGGCAACAACCCAAAGTCGGCAGGGTAACGAGTATCAATATAGACATCATTGAGAAAGATAAGGGCTTCGTGATTTACCTTTATCTTTGAGTTGGAGACATCTTCTGTAATTTTATAGAGGCGGATGAGATTATGGATTCCAGGAACCTCTCGGTCGTGTGCTGCTATTGGAGCCTTGAACAATTTCTCAACAGCCTGCTGGCGGTGGAAACAAACCATATTGTAAACTTCCGCTTTCAATAGGACCTCAGCGCTTTACAAATCGTCAGAAGCGTATTTCAGCCACAGCTCAGGCAACCTGGTGTTCATAAAGCTTTTTGGCCTTCTTGAGAGTTGAGTGCAAGAAAGACGAGGACATGTTCGCCAGCATTTCGAATTCCTCAGGGGTGTAAACGAGGATGTCTGGTCCCCTATCTCACGATCATAATCTTTTAGCATCCTCCCAAGGCAGCTGAGCCGCAACCAAAATTTAGGATACGACCCCTCGGCAGGCTCAGGGCATCGCTTTGCTTTGAAACCGCAAAGACGCCCCGTTAAATAGCCTTGGGATTTAACAGGGCAAGCAAAGGACGCAAAGAAAAACTTTTTTCATTTCTCCAATCGGCGCCCGGCGATTGCAGAAATGAGCTCTGCCGCGTTGCGGCAAGCTGTTCTCACCTAAAACTTAACACTTAAAACTCAAAACCCGACTCAGGGTTGTAAATCCGCCTCAGGAGGATCGAAGATCCGCCTCCGGAGGGTTGAAAATCCGCCTATAATTGTGCCATATGGCAATGAAGTTGAGTGCGTGTTAGAGTAGCCCTTGGAGATTTTGTAGCATTGTTCTCTATAAACCATTCATTGCCGGAGGCCTTATGA
>JALXAE010000045.1 GCA_026992355.1 Syntrophobacterales bacterium
CGTCATAATAGGTCTTTAAGATCTTATCATCGACCTTTACATCATTAAGATAATCAAGCGTTCTAAACAGAACATATCCATACTTTTTCTCGGTTTTTATATTCTTAACATATTCTAATAACTCATCTTCTGTAACAACAGCCTGCCTCTTAATAAAATCTTCCAATTTTTTTAAAGTTAAAGATTGAATCATCTGATATTCAAAGGCTTCAGGCGTCAGCCGATTATTCATCAAAACCAGACGGTATCTTCGAGGATCAAAGACACCATTAGTTTGAAAGGCCGGGAAAGACATAATCGCTTCCTGGAGTTCCGCAGCGGATACGGTAATGCCCAATTCCTTAGCTTTTTGAAGCAACACTGCCTGCTCTATCAATATCTCAAGAGCCTTATGTTTCAAATCCAGATTTTTTATGGTTTCATCGTTATATGAGTCTCCCAGTTTTTCCCTGTAATAGTTTACAAGATTGTCATAGGCCTTATTGTATTCTTTCCAGGTGATGTAAATATCACCTACTTTAGCTAAATGACTCTTACGTCTTGCTTGATAAGCGTAGCCACCCCAAAATATAAAAACAATCACTATGAAAAACAGCGCTACCTTGATTATCCACGAAGTCGCATGTTTTCTAACAAAATCAAGCATTAACCTACTTCCTCCGTCTCCAATTTAATCCCGCTATCCTTGGCCTTTTCGTAGCGATCTCTAATACCATTTATTCCCGTCTCTTCAGGTTCCGTTTTTTTGCGCTCGAAGAAAATGTATGCAACTGCACCTATAAAGGGCAAAGTAGAAACCGTTATGAACCACACTATCTTTCTTCTGGGAGACAAGAATTTCCTCTTCGGAATATCCTGTATAGCCCAAAAAGTTGGAACCATAGGCAGTCCGAAAAGAATAATCACCAACAACACCTTCAGAAAAATCAATTTACTTCCCCCCTTTCTATTCGTGCGAAATCCAGCTTAGAGCTTCCTTTTGCTTCGCTTTTATCTGCTCACGCAAATCTTGCAGTATTTTTTCCCAAAGGCTTACTATTTCGTGCTCGACAGTTTCTATAAACTTTTGACTCAAACCCTGCAAGGACTTCCTGAACTTCAACACAAAATAAATTCCCGCAAGTAGCTCCAGAATGCCCAAAGTCATCATTGCTCCAAAACCGTCAAGGCTAAACAAGCGTTCAAAACATTTTAAAAAAACCGCAAGTAAAAATTTAGAAAAAGTTGATTCCTTAACAGTCCACGCCTGCCCCATCGATAAGAAAAACAGAACCACAAGGCCAAAATATGTAAAAAACTGGGCAACTTTAAACAATAAAGAGTGGTTCCATTTAAATCTAACGGCGGATAAATCCAGATAGGTTTCCGCCTCATTATAAAATCTACCCCACAAAAATTCTCTGTTATACAAGCGAGAAAATTCATCTTTTATTTCAGCAGGCAACTTAACGGTATAGGCAACGGAAGATATTCTATTTTCCAACTGCTTAAACACCTCTTTAAAACCTTCGAGACAACCTTCGGGAGCCTCAAGTTTCCGCTCTTTTCTCTTACTTCCAAACCTAAGCAAAATGCGGTGCAAAAGAGCTCCAGGTCCAAACAAAACTCCTCCTTCCAGAACAGAATTCTCCAGGTATTCATCTATTATAAGAAGTGCACAATTACGAGCCAGATTGCGAACTTTCCGACTGAGAACCACACCAAAATCGTTGATTACTTCCATATATCTGGCAAGCGAGTCAACGGTACGCTGTCCCACTTCACTCAGGTCTTTTAAATCACGGGCAATCCTCTTTATTTCCTGTTCAATGTTGGCTTCCTTAATTGCCTGGATTTCCTTTGAAGTCCATTCCCTGTAAACAGCATTTTTGAAAAGTTTCCATTGGTTAAAGGGATCCAGAAAAAGTCCCGAAAAGGCATCCTTTGCCGAAATCGGAAAAATCACCGGCTCCTTAATGCCAAATTCACTCAAGTAACCACTAAAACTCTCCAATACCAGTGATATAGTCCTTTCCCTACCTGAAGGCTCATCAGCGGGGTTAACCATATCAATTTTGTTCATTACAAAAAAAAAGTTTTTGGGATTCTTAATTTGCATGGCCTCTTTCAAAAACAGGTAAAAAGCCTGATCTGCATACTTTTCGGGAGAAACCACCCAAACCAGGAGATCTAGTTTTTCCAGGAAGTTTAATACCGTAGTTCTGTGTTGGGGTTTTATACTGTCAAAATCAGGCATGTCGCAAAACATCAAAGACTTTACAGTATCAACACTATGTTCAAAAACCTTAAACGGGAGATCCAGTAGCAGTAACTCCTCGGGAACCGGCTTATTAAAATGGTGATAGATAAGAATGCTTTCAGTATGCGGACGCCTGTAATCTGTCGAAGCAATTTCTTTTCCAGCCAGGGCATTCATTATGGTTGACTTCCCGACCCCTGTGCCACCTAAAAAACCTACTACCAGAACTTCTTCATGGGCTCTTTTTAAGGCTTCCTTCAATTCTTCGATCTTTGAAGTCATCCTGGATTTTTCTACTGGAGGCACAAGCCAGTCGGGAGCTTTATTTATCTTCGCTTCCAAGCCTGACAATTTTTCCTTCAATTCGTCGGAAAACTTAAAATTGTTCATTTTTGCACAACTCAATGGGCCGCCTGAGTTCATCTAAAGTTTCCTCGTAATTTTTTATAACTTTTAGAAAACGGTCTCTCTGCAAAGTCGTTATGGATCTTAAAAGTTCTCGATAGCGTTTTATGAGTTCTCGCCCAATGCGGTGAACATCCTGTCGGGCAAATAACTCCACCGCTCCCTTGCTAATAAATGGAGTTAAAACTGAATCCAGAGCTGCATCAAATAGGGAAATACCGCCACCAACGGCTGCTTCTATACTCAAAATAAAAATCGCCCACAGAATCATTGTGGAATAAATACCAAGCTCTTTCAGTTTAGGAATCCCTTTCTGCAGTCTGTCAAACTCTTTTTTCAACCACGAGAACAGATCCTTTAAACCCTTGGTGACAAGTTCGCTTATTTCGCTTTCCGTAAGTACAATTTCATCCTTTTTTAATTCAGATACAATAGAGTTGTGAGGGTAATCTTCAAGGATATCAAACACATTTCTAACGAAAGTATAAACAGCCTCTGCTACCACAGAAAAATCCACATAAGAAAGGATCTCATCGTCAAAATCTTCTCTATCTTTTGATGCCTTCCGGGACTCGTCAGATTGAAATATTCTAAAGGGAAAAGAGATAATCGATTTAATAAACCTCCTGGGGCCGGAAAAAATGTCGTACTTTGAATACATCTCTTTTATTTTGCTCTGTACAATTAAACGCATGCGTTCTAGCATTTCTTCGGAATGGCTTTCTATAGCTCGACCGAATACCTGATTTTCTAACTCTACTATTCTGTCTTTTAGATTGGTCAATTCTCTATGTTCAGAATCAATTATTGTTTCTAACTCTGAATTCAGAAGCTGAATTTTTTTGCGAAGTCTATTATCAGAAGCCAGGCAATTACCATCGAGCTCGAGTATCTTTTCAGTTACTTTTTTGAAATCTCTTGAACAAGCATATTCACTAAAAGATGTAACTACAATGCCTTTGACACGATCTCTAATGTTATGAACAGACAAAAGAGAGTCAACATCATGAACTATGGAATCTTCATGGGAGCTCTTGTTAACAATGACCACAATACAATCGTGCTCTTTTGCAAAATTAGATAGATAATTGATTAATTTTAAATCTGCATATTTTTCTTCACTGAGAACAAAAAACACAATATCCGCAAGATAGAATAGGTTTTCTGCCAGATCCTGGTGATGTTCTATCACGCTATCCAAATCCGGAGTATCAACAAAAATATAGTCATGAAAAATATTGCTACGGTGGGTAACTATTGAAAAAAGCCCTGCTTCTCCTTGAACAGGTAAAGTGTTTTTATACACCTTTACAAAAGGAAAATCAGAAAATTGACTGCACTTCTTTTCAGAAACGGCCATTATAACGCCTTTTGTTTTCGGCCTTTCTACACCTGTAATGCTTATTTCCTTTCCACATACATAATTGAAAATAGTTGATTTTCCTGTACCTGTACCACCAAGAAAAACCACGCATGGATCTGTGCCCATATGATCTTTTAATGTCTGTAATTTCAGCAGTATGCACAACCTATTCAGAAGATATGAAAAATTGTTTGCTCCGGTTGTTAAACCCGGCAGGCTGATATCTATTCGATGGAAGAAATAATCAGAATCCATTATGTTTTTAACTTACTTTCATTTCCCTGCTAAAAAGCCTGGCTCTGAAAAATTCTTCAGAGGAACCTAACATGTAAAAGGACCACTCCTCACCTGAGTCAAAGGAAAGATAGCATATATCAACCATTTTCCCAGATTGCCATCTCCATTTCCAGGGAACTCCCCGTCTGAAAGCATATTTTACCCTTCCAAATTTTTTTGTGTAAAAGTAAACCCCATTTTCAGAAACAATTAACCAACCTTTTTTGAACCTCGGCATTCCAGAAACGTTTTTTACAAATGCGGGACCACTCCATAAAGATTTTTCATCTAGGTCTCTAACCTTTTTCCAGTGTTCATCCCAAAACTGGGGCACCGATGAAAAATCAGCCAGTTTTCTGTAACGACCTGTAAGTTTATAAAATACCAAAGAAGCTATTATAGTAGTCAGCCTTAAAATCTTAGGCATAATGAACAGGATCAGGGCAATCAAAATTATGGTACAAAAGAAAGCAACAGCAGGAAATTTCAGTACGAAGTAACCATATCCAACAGTGAAAACATCTTCACCAAGGCTCGCTATTACATTAGAGACAGGTTCAGGACTTAATTGTACAACCAGTCTTGTTCCTGCTTTGGTAAGATGGGCAAGTCCTGCAATAAAGGATCCGAGCATAAATGCGAAAACCTCTGCAACGGGGGAACCATTTGCAAGCGACAAAAAGGCTAGAAAAGCTCCCCCTAATGGGCGGATAAATGTATGGAGGAGATCCCATAAGGTATCAAGGCCCGGAATTTTGTCAGTCACAAATTCAAGTCCATAAAAGACTAACGCTGAAGCGATAACAAAGTTGTTGGCAAGGACGGAGAGCTCAGGTGGGTAGTTGCTCACCAGATTAGATTTTATACAAATTCCCACCGCTGCTATGGTAGCGTAAAGATTTATCCCGGAAATAAAAGATAAACCCAGTAATGTACCAAGAATGGATATAGCTTCCACTTGAAACCTCGCAAAATCTCAAAATATATCCTGCTAAACGTTATTAGCTTTACATTAAAAAAGCCGCTGGAAAAATAAAAAAACAGGAAATGTTGATCAAAGTGCTACTTAGTAGGGCTTGTAATAATCCGCATGATCCAAAAGATGCAAGCGTTCTCCCGGTTTTTTTTCCTTTGTTCAATCGCATTTATAAAAATCTGATGCAAGCCCAGATGAAGGATGAATTTTCCGTAAAAAATCAAAAAAAACTTGACAGGGTTTATTTCATCCTTATTATTCGCTCGGTTTTTTGTTTTTAAAACCTGAAACTGGATCAAAGGTTATAGGAGGTGTCGCCAGATGATCTGCGAGACAATCAAAGCAGGTATGGAATGTGCTTTTATGACTCCCAAGGGATGCGGTTACAACGGTGGTAGCTGCCATCCAATAGTGGAGCAGTGCGAAGGATGTCAACGGGTTGTAGAACTTGAATCGGGGAAATTCTGTCTTTCCTATCCAAACCCCGCCATAAAATGGAAAACTGGATACTGCAATTTTGCAACTCACGTTAAATTTGAAACCTTCCGTCAGCAACAGGCCAAACTTAATCCATTAAAAGCCTCAAAGCGAGCAGCAAGAAGAAAATAGATGCTATAATAGTAAACAGAAAACAGCATAGCGAGACGGGATTGCTTCACCAAAAGCAATCCCGTTTTTTTTCATCACAAAATCTTGTTTGACTCATCCTTTGGTGATACAAAGCATCCTTAAACTTTTTGCTGTATGTTCGCAGAAACAAACAAAATTTCAGAGGGGTAAACATAGTGAGTAGAGTTGAAATAATCACAGCTAATCAAGCCGCTGCAATGGCTGCCAAGCTTTGCAGGGTTCAAGTCATCGCAGCCTATCCTATTACGCCTCAGTCAAAAATCCCTGAAATTTTGTCCGAATATGTTGAAAGGGGTAAGCTGAATGCTGAGTTTGTTCGGGTTGAAAGCGAACATTCTGCTATGACGGTGTGTATTTCTGCATCCCTTGTTGGAGCCCGGGCATTCACCGCAACCGCAGCAAACGGTCTTGCTTACATGCACGAACAGCTCCATTGGGCAGCCGGCGCTCGTGTACCGGTAGTTATGCCAATAGCCAATAGAGGACTGGGAGCACCCTGGACCATTTTTAATGATATGCAGGATTCATTGAGCCAGCGAGATACCGGGTGGATGCAATTTTACTGCATGAACAACCAGGAAGTTTTTGACTATGTGATAATGGCCTTCAAAATTGCAGAAGAGGTTTTGATTCCGGCGATGGTGTGTTTCGATGGATTTAGATTGTCGCACACTGTAATGCCTGTAGAAGTGGCCTCCCAGGAACAGGTTGACGAATTCTTACCGCCACGCAAACCTCCCTACCAGATTTCACCTTCAAATCCCATAAACATCAATCCCGTAGTTATGGGCGATTTGATGCCGGATAGTAATGGAAACATCTGTCCGGATTATATGGGATTCAGAAGAAGACTTCAGAAGGCCCACGAAAGCGCGCTGGAAATAATAGCCAGTGTGGGATCGTCCTTTGGAAAGATGTTCGGAAGAGATTACACAGATCCCTATTACGCCTATGAATGCAATGATGCAGAAACTGTTTTTGTTACAATGGGATCCCTCACCAGTGAATCCATGGAGGCTGTAGACATCTTAAGAAAGAATGGAGAAAAGGTTGGTGTTGTGGGACTGCGAGTTTTCAGGCCTTTCCCGGCCGAAATGCTTGCTCGATTTCTCCAACAGTTTAAAAAACTAATCGTCGTTGAGAAAGCTATCAGTTATGGATATGAAACGCCATTAGCCACTGAAATTAAAGGAGCTCTTTTTACTTACAGATCCCCATCTATGCCTGAAGTTCTGTCTTTTGTTGTTGGATTGGGCGGAAAGGATGTAAAACCTGAAGACTTAATAGGAATATACAAAAAATCTTCAGAAATATCACCGGACCGTACTTTCTGGTGGCATCAAGAGGAGTTACATGATGAGTGCACCATTTGTTGAAATTCCTGAACAGGAGTTCGTACTTCCAGGTACAAGGACTTGTGCAGGCTGTGGACTTGCGCTCGCTTACAGATACATCCTAAAAGCACTGGGTCAAGATACCATAGTTACATTGCCCGCTTGCTGTTTAACAATTTTGCACGGGATTTACCCCAAAACTCCTATAGCAATTAACGCAGTAAACAACACTTTTGCTAGCACCGCCGCGTCGGCGGCCGGTTTGGCAGCAGGTCTAAAAGTCACCGGGAAAGACAATTTTACTGTACTTGCCATGGCAGGCGATGGCGGAACCTTTGATATGGGCATCCAGGCATTAAGCGGGGCTGCGGAAAGACAAACCAATTTCATATATGTTTGTTACGACAATGAAGCCTATATGAACACGGGAGTCCAAAGATCCAGTGCCACGCCTCAGGGAGCTTTAACCACAACAACCCCTGTCCGTCCCAAAGAACAGCCCAAAAAAGACTTTCTTACTATAATGGAAGCCCACAACCCCTCTTATCTGGCTACATGCTGCTCATCTTATCCAAGGGACATATACGAAAAATTCAAAAAGGCGAAAGAAAAAGACAAAACCCGCTTCCTTCACGTGGCGGTTCCCTGTCCTCCCGGCTGGGGATTTCCTGCATCTCAAACTGTAAAGGTGGGACGCTTAGCTGTGGAAACCGCTTTAGTGGTACTGTTTGAAATCGATGAAGGAACCTTCCGACTAACTGGAAAAAGTTTGACTATGGCGAGATCGGGCAGGAAAAAACCTGTTGTAGAGTATTTGAAAAAGCAAGATCGATTTAAGAAAATGACAGAGGAACAAATAGAGTCACTGCAACAGGAAGTTGATAAAAGATGGGAATATTATCTGAACCGGGCGAATATGTAATGAATATTGCCCGGCTTAAAAGTTTCGCAAAGTGAATAGAAGGTTATCTTTTGTCCTGATTAGTCTATTAGTTCTTATTGTTGCATTGGCAAAATATCTGACGGCTAAAAGAGAAAAAACTTGCCTTTATCTAGAAGGCTTACGCAGGCATTCAGCTTTTGTCGAGCTAATCACTTCTGAAAATAAAAAAGAAAAACACGAATTTTGCGTTTTAGAAGAACATAATGCCAACTTAGACTTTGTAATAAGTCTAACAGGGGAAAAGTCCATAATATCCGCGAAATGTCCTCATTTGAGGAGCATAAAGCTAAATTCAGGTTCCGCAGTAATTGTTAAACAAAAGAGAAGTGTGATTAAGGTTTACATAGGTCGCATGGAACCGCAATTTCGGTTGATTCTTGGATTACCTGTTGATATCAATTCCGCACCACCAGAAATCCTAAAACAGATTCCATACATGAATTCAAGAGTTGTAAACTCAATAATAGCTCGCAGAAAAATAAAACCTTTTAGAAGCGTCTCTGAAATTCTTGAACTTAAGGGCGTGGGGACGGCTACATTTAACAAAATATCAGATAAAATCGAATGTCTCCCAGCGCCTCCTCGACCACATCTTGTATGTTCTGCCTCATAAAACACACATTAGCTGATATGCCAATGATCACTTTTATAAAGCGGTGATCTTTTGCCCCTTTTAACCTCCCAACACTATACAACTTGTGCAAAACAATATGGTCTTTTCAAAACTTTATGGAAGAAAGATCATCTAAGAATTCTTCTCTTTTAGCTATTTTTTCTCCCAACAGTCTAAAATTGGGTACAAGTACCACGATGGGAGGCTCAACTATTTCCCCATTTTCCAAGTAAACATCGTTTATCTCAGAACAAACCACTTTCCCGATGATAATCACATACTTATCGCCTTTAATCTCTCTTTCCAGCTTCGACTCAATCCACCCTATGGCATCTTTTACTCTAGGAGGATTTACCATTTTGGATGGAATACTCTCGATACCCAGAGCATCCAGCTCACTGACTTCCGGCGGGAAGTTCTTGGCACACTTTATTGCCTTTCTGAAAGATGGTTTTCCCATAACATTAACAACAAATTCACCAGTTTCACGAATGTTCTTTAAAGTGTCTCGCGGAAGGGCTGATGCCAAAGCAATAAGATCTAGTGGCCTCAACACTGGCATCACACAACTGTAAGGAGCAGCATTTGTAACACCCTGTTTGTCCAATGTTGTTATAAGGGTAAGAGGTAACGGAAAAAACCTTTTAAACGTTTCCGGCTTTAGTTCCATATATTCATCCTCCCATGAAGATAAAAACTTTAAAGAAAACCTGCTATTAAAACTGTGTAAATGGAAGCTACGTCATCTTCATCCGAACAAACCGCCAAAACGAAAAAACGTTCCAGCTTTCACACTAGATCTAGTTCTTCCAAAACCTCAAAGGCGAAAGCAAGATAAGGTGTTCCACCCAGAGGTGTGCCACAGTAGAAGGCGTCTCTAATTTCCATATCTGTTGCTCCATGCTTCAAAGCCTCTAGCACATGAAATTTCAAGCAATCCTTACACTTATAGGCAGCGGAAAGGACTGCCTTTATAAGAGCCTGAGTTTTTTCATCCACGGAGCTTGTGCTCTTAAGAGTCCCAACCAGACCTTTAAAAGAATTTGCCAAGTCCACATTCATCGAAAGAAATTGCAATGGCTTAGGAACAAAATCTTCCGGTAAATCCTTTTGGCTTCTGCTTTTTTGACACCTTATCTTATCGACAACATCTTTTACCTTTTGCTCCACGTTCGTTAGATCATTTTCGTTAGGTCTTCCTCGAATGTCTCCTAACATTCCACTGGTGGCAAGAATCTCATTATTTCTGAGCTCACCCACGATGTACCATTCTCCCACCACGGAAAACCTCAAGTGCTCAAAAAACTGTTCCATATATTTCACCGCTGGCACTGCTTCTCGTACTCCCGTATGAGGTCCAGAATAGGTACAATAACAGACAGCGTACTTGTCTGGTAATTTTGGAGAAGTGGGCAGAATGTCACCTCGTTTTCGATGGTGCTCAAGTTTGCTACGAATAAATTCAAGAATTGGCTTAGCTGGAAGCCATTGAATTACCGGCGTACCCAAGAAAATGAGGTCATAATCGTAGAGCTCAACATTGATCTCTTTCCTTACCTTAATTGTATCCGGCGTTATGTCTGTCGCTCTAAGCGTTCTCTCAATTCGTTGGGTAACCAGTTCTGTGTTCCCTGTAAAAGATTGATATAGAATTAAAACCTTCATGTCACCCCCATTGAATAACTCTTCACTTTTTCAAACCGTTAATAAACAAATCTATTATGGTGTCTATACAGTTCATAAATGTTTTCTCATCATGAAAACGGGGTACCACAATTTCTTGTATTAATAGCTGAGTCAGCACTGCTGAAAAGGCAGCGGCCACATGCGCAGGATCTATTTCTCTAAATGTTCCATCTTTTATTCTTTTTGAGATGTATTTTTCTAGAAGAGTAAGCCCTTTTGATAATCTCTGTTCATAATGCTTTTCATACAGTCGCGGTTTTTCCAGCATGCTGAAGAAAATCAAGCGTAGAGGTGAATGTTCTTTATCTTTAGTCATATACTTAAAAACATGCTGACAATAAGCTTTAAAAACTCCGTAATCGTCTTTCTCGTCCATGTATTTCTTTATTTCAGGGTCTTCTTCCATAGGGTGAGATTCAAATACATAATCAATTAAGGCTTCGTAGAGTTTTTCTTTGTTTTGAAAATGTTGGATTATCAGAGCCCTGCTTACTCCAGCTTTTTTTGCAATTTCATCAAGGGTAGTACCGGAAAAACCTTTTCGGGCGCATAGATATTGAGCCTGTTGAAGTATTTGGTTTCTTCGCTCTTTTCCTGAGAGGCGCTTTTTCTTTTGGTCAACCATTTCTCTCGCCTATAACTAACATGTTAGTTATAAACAAAACTATCTTTACAAACTTGTTCTGTCAAGGTTTTGTTGCTCGAATATGGACAGCCGGTAGATCAAAATGAATTAAATTTGAAGAAGTTATTTAGCCGAAATTCTTATCGAGGGAAAACTTACAAGCCCATTCAAAATCGAAATTTAAGCTCTTTTTCGGAATATTTTAGTGAGAGTTATTGAAAAAAGGTGAAAAATAAACTTCCGTGCGCTAAAGCTTAACTATCCCTAAAAATTCAATACAAACCGGTAACAAACAAAAATCCTACAAACTGCGACGAAGGCCTGCTAACGGTTAAGTGTTCCGGCGGACATGGAAAGCAATAAACCATCATCTAAGCAAGTGCCTTGTCAGGTATCCTGCATCCAATTAATTATTTTTGTCTTCTCCTGTAGTGTCGCCAAATTGTAAATGGAGGAACCACAATAAATCCGACCCCAACAATCCAGAACAGTAAGGGTACAAACCATAGCTCTGCAAAGGTATTAATAACTGCATTCTCTGGATTGTTAGGGTCGTAGATTATCTCAATGGGATCTCCTCTATCACAAATATTTTGTAGAACATCCGCGTTATCAACCTTTCCTTCAACAATAAATGTCTTGCCGGTACTCGTTTTAAATTGAACGATAGGCACAACAAATATGCCCTTCATATTTTCCGTTCTCGTTCCACGCCGTTCATATCTGAGAAGAATTCCCTCAGTTTTTAAGCCGCGTCTTCTGATTGATTGAATATCACTGTAAAAATATGTTCCAAAATAGACAGACACCATACCTAGAGCAACAAATAATGCGGCAGCTAATGTTACTATAAGCTTTTCCTGTCCAGAATGATCCATTCAACAGCATCTCTTGAAAAATGAAGGCATTACAACACCTTCACGACAAAACACCCTAAAACCCGTTAACTGACCTGTATTTTCTTGAAATCAGCAATCCTTTCAAACATATTCTTTATCTGTGTAAGCAAAGCTAGGCGATTACGCTTAATTGACTCATCTTTTGCCATAACAAGTACAGAATCAAAGAATTTATCAATGTTTGGCTTAAGAGTTGATAAAAGTTCAAGAGCGGCAAGATAATCGCCCGAGTTCACAGCTTCATCAAACTTATCTTTCGACTTCACAACAGCATCCCACAATTCCTTCTCGGCAGGCTCTTCAAACAAATCGGTCTGAGGCGATGACTGTTCAGGCTCTTTTATGATATTTACTACTCGTTTGAAGGCTGTAGCCAGTGCTTCGAAATCTGCTCTTTCTCTGAATTGTCCCAGAGCTTCAACTCTTCTGAGAATATCCACGGGATTGTCGGAACCTACAGATATCACAGCATCCACCAGATCCGGGGGATACCCATAGGAAGTCTCAATGTAATGCTGTAACCTACCTTTAAAGAAGTTATGAACTCCCTTCCTTACCACATCTTCTGGCTCTGTAATCCATTTCTTAAGCCCTGGAATAGCAACATCTATCAAATCGCCTACAGACAGATTCAAACCCTTTTCCAGAATAATTCTTATTATGCCAAGAGTCTGCCTTCTCAGAGCAAAGGGATCTGCTGTACCTGTTGGAATAAGACCAACCCCAAAACATCCAACAATTGTATCGATTTTATCGGCAATACTTAACACCGCTCCTATCATGCCTTGAGGTACCGGCCCACCGGCACGATCAGGCAGGTAATGTTCATAAATCGCCTCGGCAACTTCGGGATCCTCTCCCTGTTGAATAGCGTAAGCCTTGCCCATGGTTCCCTGAAGCTCAGGAAATTCTCCAACCATACCCGTAACGAGATCGGCTTTACAAAGATGGGCAGCCCTGAGCAATTTTTTCATATCATCGTCAGAAAATCCCAGCTTTCCTGCAATCCATTCCGCCACCTTGGTAAATCGCTCAACCTTTTCCCAGCTTGTCCCAAGACGTGAATGAAATACCACACTTTTTAACTCTTCCGCCCTCTTATCAAGAGGTATCTTTTTATCCTCTTCATAGTAAAATCTCGCATCTTCAAGCCGAGCCCTTATGACTCTTTCATTACCCTCAACCACAAGCTCGGGTTTCCTCGGAACGGTATTAGATATGGTTATGAAATAAGGCAAAAGATTTCCGCGAGAATCTGTAACAGCAAAATACCTCTGGTGTTCCTTCATAACGGTTATGGGAACTTCTGGGGGAAGCTCAAGATATACATCATCAAACTTTCCCATGAGAGGATAAACATATTCAACAAGATTGGTAACTTCACTTAACAAGTCCTCATCCTCTACAACAGTGCCTCCAACCTTGGCGGCAAGTTCCCTAACTCCTTTCCTTATGAGTTCCTTCCTTTCATCAATATCCAAGATTACAAAATGGTCCCTAAGAATCTGCTTATATTCTTCTAAATCGGACGGAACCAGAATCTTATCGGGCTTCATAAATCTATGACCAAAGCTTTCCCGTCCGCTCTCCAATTCACCATAATTAAAGGACAAAACATCATCCCCCAGAAGTGCTACAATCCAGTGAATGGGTCTCGCAAAGGTAACCGTTTGAGAACCCCAGCGCATGGATTTCGGAAATGGAATATGAGAAACAAAATCTGGGAGAAATTTCTCCAGCAAGTCCTTCGTAGGCAACCCTTTTTCTTCCTTTACTACGTATACATACTTGCCTTTAGGAGTTTCTTTAACCTTCAAATCATCAATGGAAACATTCTGGCTCCTGGCAAACCCTTCGGCAGCCTTCGTTGGAGAACCACTATTATCAAAGGCCACGTTGTAAGGCGGACCGACGATTTCCTGTACCGACGGTGACTGGCTGACAGCCACATTATCTACGACTAAAACGAGCCGTCTTGGAGTTCCAGATGTCTGAAAAGATCCAAATTCAATTCTATGTTGTTCAAAAAACTGTTTCATATTAAGCTTCATTGCTTCAAGAGCGGGTTCAATATAGCCTGCGGGGATCTCCTCCCCTCCTATTTCAATAAAAAAAGTAACCTTATCCATGACCTTTCCCTCACAGGTTTGTCTATTTGCTTTAAAACTTGTTCATAAGAGGATGTCCCATTTCTTCTCTTTGTTTGACATAGGCGTGGGCAACAAGCCGAGCAAGATGCCTCACCCTTGCAATATACTGCGTTCGCTCCGTTACACTTATAGCACCCCGGGCATCTAACAAGTTAAAAACATGAGAGCATTTTAGACAGTAATCATAAGATGGCAGCACAAGGCCTTTTTCATTCATCCTGATAGATTCTGCTTCGTACATATCAAACAACTTAAAAAGCATATCCACATCGGCTTCTTCAAAATTATAGTAGGACCATTCTACTTCACCCTTATGGTGAACATCACCGTAGGTAACCGTATCGTTCCACCTCAAATCAAAAACGCTGTCTACACCTTGGAGATACATGGCAATACGTTCAATTCCGTAGGTAAGTTCTACGCTCACAGGATGAAGTTGAATTCCGCCAACCTGTTGAAAATAAGTAAACTGGGTAATCTCCATACCATCCAGCCAGACTTCCCATCCAAGTCCAGATGCGCCAAGTGTTGGAGACTCCCAATCGTCTTCAACGAAGCGAACGTCATGATCAAGCGGGTCTATGCCAAGATGTTTTAAACTTTCCAAATATAATTCCTGAGAATCCGGTGGAGAAGGTTTTAGAATAACCTGATACTGGTAATAGTGCTGAAGGCGATTAGGGTTTTCACCATAGCGCCCATCGGTCGGCCTCCTGGAAGGTTCAACATAAGCTACCTTCCAAGGTTCAGGCCCAAGAACTCTCAGGAATGTAGCTGGATTAAATGTACCTGCTCCAACCTCAAGATCATAGGGCTGCTGAATCACACATCCTCGATCAGCCCAAAATTTATCCAATGCAAGAATAACCTCTTGAAAAGTCATAACCCCACCTCTTGCTTTCGTTTAAAGTTTGAAAAGGCAAACCATATCTATCAAAGTTTAGAATATGATGCAAAAATGCGAATAAAGTCCAGAAAAAAGGTTTCTTAAAAACCTTGCACCGAAAAAATCTTTGTGCTAGAAACCTCACGCCCGTTTTTCAGTACACTTTTTAACAATAGTGGGAGTTGAAACAATGGCAAAAAGATGTGCAATTTGCGGAAAAGGGCCTGTAACAGGTCACAATGTTAGCCATGCCAATAACAAAACAAAAAGAAGATGGCTTCCCAATCTACAGCCCGTAAAACACGTTGGGCCCGATGGAAAAGTGAGAAAAGTTCGTGTTTGCACCCGGTGCATAAGATCCGGGCGAGTTAACAAACCGGTTTATGCACAAGCAAGCTTATAAAGCCTACGGGGTGCTCAAATCCAGGTCAATCAGTACAGAATATTCATTATGCTGGTGCCCTTGCACCAGCATAATTGCCGACTAGGTTTCGGTTGTTCATCTTGTAACCAAAAATTCCAGACCTTAAAAAACTCCAAATTCCTCCAAAAAATACTTTCAGATTTTACAAAAACTTAGCATCGACTAACTGCCCTAGGTTGTTTCTATAAACCACAAACAAGAAAGGCACGCGGAGCGTCTTTTCGCTTCTCCGCCAGGTTGTAATAAACCTGGCATCTGCAATAACGGACATCCCGTTTCTTCCCTTTTCCTGCAAAACAACAGGAAAACGATAAAATCTTAATAATATTTTCAGATCCGAAAATCTTTCTGAAGCCTTTGCCAGCTCTTTAATATTGGCTTTGCAATATCGTAAAGTGTTGCTGCCTGAATTCGGTCCGAAAACAGAGATTCTTCTAATCTCCAGATAACCACCTTTGTCGTACACGGCCTTCCAAAAATAGGGTGCCAAAAATTCTGGTAAAATGGTAACTGTTGTTTCACTTTTCAGATAAACCGTTCTTTCGACTACCTCATGTTTTACGAAGCCACAACAAAGGGGATACAATATCACTAAAAGTACAAGGGCTTTCTCAAATCTTTTGAAAATCATTGTTATCATACACCCTATCAACAAAGATATTGTAAAAATAGGATCAATTACAAAAACCCAGTCAAGATGAAATCTTTCCCTCGAAAGAGGAAGAAGAATTTCCGTTCCGAAGCTTGTAATAAGATCCAGATAAATATGGCATACAATGCCAAGAAACAGGACTGAGGCGCCCTTTGAAAAAGTCCAATCCTTTCGTAATTTTTGGATAATTCGAGAAACAGATAAAGAAAAAATGAGGGCGAACACAAAAGAATGTGTTATTCCCCTGTGATACCGCAGGTAATAAGCGGTACCAAAGAATCTGGAGACATAATCTATATCAGGAAGGATTGAACCAAGGAAAAAAAGATAGGCGTATTTTACCCCATCCCTTTTCCATTTCTTTTTAATAATGTTTGCTCCAATGATACCGCTCAGTGAGTGTGTTAATGGATCCATAAGCTTCAACCGTATTCGATTTTTTAACCTTCCTTTTTGACACAGTATAAAAAGAATGGTTTATGTACGCGAGTGAAAACTTAACAAGACCGTGGAGGGAATGCTTAATGGACGATAAAAGTGCATTTTTTCAGCCAGTATATGATCTTTTAAAAGGGGGAACCGCCGAAGGGGTGTGTCTAAAGTACAAAATCAGCAAAAGTGAACTAGACAAAAGACTAGCCGAATATCAAAGATATGCCAAACAACTGGCTGCCCTCGATAACATGCCAACCGAAAAAATTTCTCGAAATGCTCCATGTCCATGCGGATCGGGAAAGAAATACAAGAGATGTTGTTTACCTATTCATGAAGACATAAGAAAGAACATTTCAAAAGACCACTGGCAAAAACAAAGGGAACAGTCAAAGCAGAAGAAGCTCCTGGAAAAGGAAGTTCAGCGCGGCTTCGATATGCTTGCAAATAATCAGTTTGATAGAGCCCGTAAATTTGCCGAGCGCCTTTTGAAAACTTATCCTGAAGATGATAGATTGCATGACATTGTTTATGTAGCCTGTTTAAATGAAGGTGACTATGATAGGGCTTTTGTTATAGCTAGAAACCGGTGGCAGGTGGCCTCTGAGGAAAAAGACTATTATCAGGAGAAGGGACGACACAAGAGGGAAGAAGCAGGCCACATTGTCAATTTCTATTCGCCATCAACCTGGCTTGAGAAGTTCTGGATTGCTCAGCGTGCCAAACACTATTCAAAGGAATTTCCCAAAACGAAAAATCCACAAATTGAAGAACTAGTCAACAGACTAAAAAGTGCAAATGATCTCAAAAAATACCCTGCCCGTGACGAGGAAGGATACAAGCAAAGGTACAATGATCTGAAACCTGCAATCGATGCATTAAAAAACTTTGGAAAGGATACCTTACCCCACATATTACCTCTCACATATTATTTCAATTGGGCCTCTCTTTTTGTGCCGGAAATAATAGCTGCCCTGGGAACTGAAATCTCTATACAACTTCTAGCTGAATTATCCATGTTTAGATACCCCTATTTTGCTCAGCTTTGTTTAAAAGAAATTGAGAAATTCGGCGAACAGGCAGTTCCAATTCTAAAAGAGGTTCTAGAAAAAAATAAAGCTTTTGACGAGCTAAAAGTAGGTATAATGCTTGTTCTGGGAAATATTCCAACCGATGAAAGCTTTCGTATTCTGGCAGGACTTACTGAACACGAAAATCCGTACATCGTAAATTGGGTTGCTCAGGCTATAGCTAAGCACAAAAATCCTGAAGCCCTGAAATATCTTGAAAAAGCCAAACAAAGGCTTGGAGAACTAAGCAAAATAGCTGGAGCTATAAAGGAGCTTACATCACTTAAGGAATAAAACAAAAATATGCCTATTACCAAAAATATGGGAAATGTTGCCAATACAAACATGAAACCAATAAAAATTAGAAAAAATGATGAATTTACCGTAACTATAGATGGACTTGCTATTGGCGGAAAAGGCATAGCAAAGCTGAATGGCCTGGTGGTTTTTGTTGATAGAGGGCTACCAGGTCAGGTGGCAAAAATCCGAGTACATCGAAAAAAGAAAAATTATGTTGAAGCAAAAGTCGTCGAGGTTCTATCAGAATCGGTTGATGAAACCGTACCTTTCTGTGTTCATGAGCCTTATTGTGGAGGGTGTCAATGGCAACGACTGAAATACGAAAAACAGCTTGAGTGGAAAAGCAAACATGTTAAAGATGCACTTTCTCACATTGGGGGCTTAAAAACGGTAAACATCCACGCCATAACCCCATCACCCGCAACCAAATTCTATAGAAACAAAATGGAATTTACCTTTTCATCGAGGCGCTGGTACCGTCCAGATGAAATAACGGATAAGAAAGAAGTCCTTTCAAGAGAATGCGGCCTTGGACTTCATGTGAGAGGAACTTATGATAAGGTTTTCAACATAGAAGAATGTTATCTGGAATCTCCGGAAGCTGTAAGTATCTTAAAAACTGTGAGAAACTTTTGCATACAAAGTGGCTTGCCTGCTTATGATATAAAAAAACACACTGGATTCTGGAGATTTTTGGTAGTCAGAGAAGGAAAACGAACAGGCCATCGCCTAGTGCATCTTATAACTGCAGAGCATAAAGCGGCAAATCTCATTGTAAATGAACTGGCCTCAGCAATAGAGAACCTTGGTCTAGCGACCACTTTTGTCCATTCAATAAATAACTCCAAAGCACAAGTTGCTGTCGGAGAAAAATCCCGTGTTTACTGGGGCGATGGAACAATAGATGAACGATTAGGATCTCTTACCTTTACAATATCAGCTCACTCTTTTTTTCAAACAAACCCGTTAGGTGCTGAATTGCTTTATGATAAGATCACGGACTGTGCAACCCTAACTGGAAAAGAAACCGTATGGGATCTTTATTGCGGAACTGGTTCTATAGCACTTTATGTTGCCTCCAGAGCAAACAGAGTAATAGGGTTTGAATTGGTAGAAGAGGCAGTAGTTGATGCTTATAGAAATGCAGAAAAAAATAATATTACAAATTGTTCCTTTGTTGTGGGAGACATAAAAAATCTTATAAACAACACAACCTATCAAAGACCGGATGTAATAATAACGGATCCACCGAGAGCCGGTATGCACCCAAAAGTTTTAAAGGCATTGCTGCAAATAAAACCTAAACTCATAATAGCTGTGTCTTGTAATCCAACAACTCTGGCCAGAGACCTGAGCACTTTAGCGGAAGAATATGCCATTACCGATATTTTTCCTTTTGATTTATTTCCGCATACACCACACATCGAATGTATAGCCAGGCTGGAACTGAAACGAAATCATAACAACTAAATATGGACAGAGCATGGCAAAGAAAAAGAAAATATTTGTGAAATTTGTTCTGGTTATATCTCTTTTAGCAGTTCTTGCTTGCTTCGGAATATATAGCTACTTTTCGTGGAAAATAGAACAAAGATTCTCCGGCAGGCTCTGGTCTATCCCTTCCTACGTTTTTTCGGATTCTCTATTGGTTTTCGCTGGTCAAAAAATTTCAATCAAAACATTATGCACCATGTTACGAAACAGATTGTATATGAAGGTTTCGACAGAACCGGAAAGGCCTGGCGAGTTCTTGGTTGAAGGTAACAAAGTTAAAGTATGGTTTCGTAACTTTGATTTTCCGGGTCGTTCTATAAGCGGGGGTAAGGTAATTTTTGAGTTTTCATCCGGAATTTTGAAAAATTTAAGAAAAGACGGGAAAAATCTTATCTACTGGGAAATGGAACCCATAGAATTGGCAAGATATTACGGCAAAGACAAAGAGAGCCGAATACTCATAAGCATAAAGAAAACTCCTAAATATTTAAAAGATGCTGTAATTGCTATAGAAGACAGGAGATTTTATGAACATAAAGGCGTTGATTTAATAGGTGTTCTTAGGGCCTTATGGGTTGATATAAAAGCAAGAAGAATTGTCCAAGGTGGATCGACAATTACTCAACAACTAGTCAAAAATTATTTTCTGCGGCCGGAAAGAACAATCAAACGTAAGATTCAAGAAGCCATTATTGCCGTTATACTGGAATCCAAATACACCAAAGATCAAATACTGGAAATGTATCTTAATGAAATTTACATGGGTCAGAGAGGTGCCATAGCCATTCATGGGATGGGAGAAGCTGCCAGATATTATTTTGGCAAAAACGTGGAAGATCTTTCCCTCGCAGAGGCGGCTCTACTAGCCGGAATGATAAAAGCACCTAATTATTACAATCCTCTCCTTCATCCCAAACGAGCAAAAATTAGGCGAAACACCGTATTGAAAGCTATGGCTGACATGCACATGATATCACCTGATGAACTGACAAAAGCCTCCCGAGCACCTATCAGGGTTTTTTCCGGTTTCAGACCATTGAAGCGAGCTCCCTATTTTGTCGATGCGGTTTTTGAGCAGTTGAAGCAGCTCTACGATCCAGAAACCCTGGAAAAGGAGGGATTGGTTGTTTATACAACCTTAAATCCGGAAATTGAACACAACGCCGAAGTTTCCCTGAGAACCCTTTTACAGCATTTTGAGAAGATTAAACCCTTTCTTAGGGCTAAATCCCCAAAGGTGGCACTTCAGGGAGTAATTATTGCTGTACAACCTAAAACAGGGGCAGTGAGGGCATTGGTGGGGGGGCGAGATTACTCCGTAAGTATGTATAACAGAGCTCTATTCGCCAAACGACAACCAGGATCTGCTATAAAACCATTCATATATTATGCCGCCATACATGAGGGATGGACACCGGTTAGCTGGCTTGACGATGAACCTATTGCTGTAACAATAGGGAAAAAGGTGTGGAAACCCAAGAATTATGATCACCGCTTTAGAGGCCGCGTTATGTTAAGAGACGCCCTCGAAAAATCCCTTAATGTTCCAACCGTAAGATTGGCAATGGCAATAGGAATTGACAAAATAATTTCAGTAATGAAGAAATTCGGTTTCCAGTCTGTAATTAAACCTTATCCGTCTATTGCGTTAGGTGCTTTTGAGATCAGACCTTTTGAGCTGATTTCTGCTTACACAGTTTTTGCAAACGAAGGACAAAGAACATATCTTCTAACCATTAAAGAAGTATACGATTCTAAAGGACATCTTGAAAAACAAAAACACATGGAATGGCAAAAGGTTATCACTCCAGAA
Source organism: Syntrophobacterales bacterium (assembly GCA_026992355.1). Taxonomy (GTDB): domain Bacteria; phylum Desulfobacterota; class Syntrophobacteria; order Syntrophobacterales; family Thermodesulforhabdaceae; genus JALXAE01. The sequence goes on from JALXAE010000045.1 coordinate 21,211, forward strand.
GAAGCCTATCTAATAACCAGCCTTCTCGAAGGTGTTGTAAAAGAAGGAACGGCTCGAAATTTAAAAAACCTGGGTATTAGTTTTCCCTGTGCTGGCAAAACTGGCACAACAAGCGACTACAGGGATTCATGGTTTGTGGGCTATACCACAGACATGGCCACCCTGGTTTGGGTTGGATTTGACAATAATCGTTCCACAAAACTAAGCGGTGCCTCCGGAGCAATGAAAATATGGGCTCACTTTATGAAGTCCATTAAACCGTGGATAAACCCTCAACCTTTCTATCCTCCTCAAAATATTGTATATAAAACCATTTGCAAGGACTCAGGGGCGCTGGCTACCGATCTTTGTCCTCGAACGAGAAAAGAAGCATTCATCAAAGGAACTGAACCTACCCATTTGTGCCCTATCCATTCGAGAGGGAATTATGATGAAGTCTGGACACATTAAATCCCTTTGGATACTGGCTCCGATTCTAATAAGTATTTCTTCTTGCGGTCCATATATATCACTTCCTCCCTATTCACCACCTCCCTCCACGCCCCCTTATCGTACCGAAACCGCTCCAGCGAAAAAAAATGTTCCGGAACTCACTTCTCCCAAATCAACCAATAAATCAGTTATTGCTAATCAACCATCTCAATCAATTCCCGTCTCCAAAACTCCTCAGCATCTAGCTTCACTCGAACTAGTAAAAAAAGCCAGAGACTTTGCTCTTTCTGGTAAAATTGACACCGCTATTGAGTATCTGGAAAGGGCAATTGAGCTGGATTCTTACAATGGCGACGCCTTCTATGAAATGGCAAGATGTTGGGAAATAAAAGGGGATCACGACAAAGCCTTGGCTTTCATTGACAGATCAATAAGAATTTTCCAGGGAAGACCCAATCAACTCAGAAAATCTTATCTGTTTAAAGCCGCAATTCTCAGAGCTTCAGGCAAAGAGGAAGAAGCCAAGAAAATACTTGATCTTGCCAATTCACTAAAAGGAGCTCTTAAATGAACTCAGGAAATTATCAAGGTACCTGGTACAAACCTTTCTTGATGATATTATTGTTGGGAAGTCTTTATCTTTCTTTTTTAATCTTAAAACCCTTTATTCACTCCATTATTCTTGCTTTTTTAATCGGTTCACTTATTGTTCCTTTACAAACCAAAGTTACCAGGAAGTTGAAAGGCAAAAATACTTTATCGGCCATACTCCTAATTCTAAGCATAGCCGTTATAGTAGTAGTACCTTTCTTGTTCTTTTTGTCCGCCCTGGTATCTCAAGCCTTAGATACCCTCCATCACCTCAATACCTGGATAAAATCCGGTAACCTCCACAAAATTATCTCTCACCCGAAAATGCACTCAATAGTTCTCCATATTCAGGCTCTAGCTCACAAACTGGGATTTACTCAATTTGACATCAACGAAATTAGCATAACAGGTCCCATTGTTAAGGTAACCCAATATATAGGCCAATTCATTATATCAAATGGCTCGGCCTTTTTAAGCAACGTAGTCAACATGGTTACCCAGATTTTTATAATGTTTTTTATTATGTTTTATGTTGTAAGGGATTATGACTGGATAATCAGAAAGATAAAGGACCTGTCACCACTCAAGGAAGAACAGGAAGATAGAATCCTCGAAAGAATTCGTTCTGTTGCCAGATCAGCCTTATTGGGCAGCCTTATAACAGCCTTTGCTCAAGGTATCGCCGGTGGTATTGGACTTGCCATTGTTGGCATTCCAGGCATTTTCTGGGGTACCATGATGGCTTTTACATCTCTTGTGCCCGTAGTGGGAACTGCTTTAGTATGGATACCATCATGTCTTTATTTGTTGTTGCTCGGACATTGGAAATCCTCTCTTTTTCTCCTGTTGTGGTCTCTTTTGATAGTAGGATCGATCGACAATTTCTTGAGGCCTCTGCTTATGAGAGGGGTAGGTCAGATGTCTCCATTTTTTGTCTTCCTGTCAATAATGGGTGGAATTCAATACTTTGGATTGTTAGGTTTGGTATACGGACCATTAATATTAGGTTGCGCTATAGTTATGCTCTACATCTATGAGGCAGAATATTCACAATCAGTAGATAGCTCCACATAAAAAATAACTTACCTCATCCTATTAAATACAAAAGCCATCTCATAGCCTTTTTATCAATTCTTCAGAAAATAAAGGCTTGTTTTTTATATGGTATATCTGTTAGGTTAGAAGCTAAATGGAAAAAAGCTCAGAGGAGGATCAAATTATGTTAGATAAAGAGATTGTACAATCTATAATCCAATTGGTAGGTCAAAGAAGTGATATTGATAAAGCTATAGATGATTTTAAAAAGATGTATAATGCCGTTTCCGAGATAATGAATGTCGAAAAGGTCGTAGCATCAGAAGAAGAACAACAACCAATGAACGAACTAGAACAATTTCGGCAAAATCCGCTGTCGTCAATTCAAAAAGATTATGTAGTTTGTCTAGAATGCGGAGAAAAGTTAGCAGTACTTGCGCCTCACCTAAAAAACAAACACAATATTTCTGCTCGAGATTATAAGAAAAAGTGGGGAATGAAGCTGGGCATAAAGCTTGTGTCCGAAAATTATAGAAGAAAACGTCAAAAGATAGCCCGGAGTATTAATACAGAAGAACGCATACAAAAGATGCTGGCCGCTAAGAAAAAAAAGGCTGCTAAATAACACCACATTATTTAAGTGAACGTTTCACAGGTAATAATGAATTCTAAACACCTGGAAGCAAGACAAAAAATTCCTCAAAGGTTTATCCTAAAAGAGATTTTTTTAGGTATTTGCTTCCTAATAATATTATCTTCGTGCGCTACATATCAGGCGAATGTTCCCATTACAGAAAATCACGTATTAGATCCTTATGACTTCAACCACATTGCCTCAAAAAACCCAGACACCGGAAATGTGTTTCTCATCCTGGCCTTTTCTGGAGGTGGTACGCGGGCAGCTGCCATGGCCTATGCCACTTTAGAAGCATTAAATTCGGTAACTATCGATCATAACGAGACTCTTTTAGATGAAGCCAATATAATAACATCGGTTTCAGGCGGAAGTTTCGTCGCAGCCTATTATGGCGTTTACGGTAAAGAAAAATTCTTCAGCAACTTCAAAAAAGACATGCTTTTCCGTAAGATACGCTCCGAACTCCTTCGTAGAACCCTTTCCCCCTTCAATTGGCCAAAATTGTGGTCCCCGCTTTACAGCCGAAGTGATCTTGCAACCGAATATTACGATGAAGTGCTCTTTCATGGGGCAACTTTTGCGGATCTTCCCAGAAATTGGCCTTTCATCGTAATAAACGCAACAGATCATTCCTTAGGAGAGCAATTCATATTCACTCAGGATTTTTTCAATTTGCTTTGCTCCGATCTGAATCAGGTGAAAATAGCAAGAGCAGTAACGGCATCATCTGCCTTTCCTGGAGCTTTTCCCCCCTTAACTTTTAAAAACTTTTCGAAAATTAAGTGTAAACCCAGCAAAGAAGAGCTCATAAGATATACCAAAAATCCCAACGCTAGAGAAAATCCCTTTTTGGCAGCTTTAGTAAGACGTGTGCTCTCATATAGAGATGCGGACAAGCGTCCGTTTATACATGTGGAAGATGGAGGTGTCTCGGATAATATTGGATTGAGGAGTGTTATTCCGGCTTTGGTTTCCCAGGTATGGAAGCAAAGTAATGCATCCGAGCAGCACAATATAAAACGAGTAGCCGTTATCATAGTGGACGCAAGACCTCCAATAGATTTCACCCTGGATAAATTTGAAGCACCACCTGGCATCATATATAGCTTATGGAACGCTGGTGTCACCCCTCTCAATAATTATTCCGAAGATACCATATTATGGTTGAGAAGCTATCTTCGCATCACGCGCATTCTGGAAGACAATTACTGGACATACATGAATGAATGTCGTTTAGCTGCAAAGCTTCTGTGCGCCAAAAAACAAAGGGTAAAAAAATCCTGCATAAAAAACTACTTACAACAGTGTGAAAAGAAATACCGCTTTCATCAAAAAAAGAAACCACCCTATCCCAAGTTTTATTTCGTTCATATAAGATTCAACGACATGGAGACAAAAGATCCGACTGGAAGATTAAGAAAAGTACCGACTGATTTACAGTTGGATCCGGAAGATGTTGAATTAATAATAAAATTAACTCGAGAATCACTCCAGGAATCTTCGGAGTATATTAGGTTGATAAACGATATAAAAAAGTAACAGACGAACGAAACAAATCTTTCATATTTTGATTAAAATTAATTGAAAAAGAACCTAATTTTTGCTTTTAATTTTATGATATAATTGCATATTATTAAGTAGAATATGGGGCTTACCATCTTTTAAAGAAAAAGGAGTAAACCATGAGGCTCATAAAACTTATGGTTCTGTGTGTCTTTGTGGGGTTTATTTTACAAGCGTGCGGTCATAGCACTGTTGAAACTGTTTCCCCGGTGGTACCTAAATCAACTCTGGGGCATTACAACAAAGTAGTTATACTTCCATTTGCGGATTATACCACCACGGGAACACCCTACGACTACTGGAGGCGAAACATCCTGGTAATTGAAGCTATTCAAGATGAACTAAAAAAGTATGGATATCTACCGGTAATGCAGGAAGATGTCATATCGTATTTGTTAGACAAAGGTATTATTAAGGAAACAGTATCCCAACAGGAGGAGGGGCCAGAAATACAGGTGCTGCGCCATGAACTAGAAGGCAGTTGGAGCGATATCATGAAGCAAGAACTTGCGGTGGCCCTTTATCATAACATAAGCCTGACTCAACAAGAGGAACCTTACTGGAATGAGCAGAGACTCATCGCCCTCGACCATAACACCATTAAGGAATTAGGGCATTATTTTGGTGCAAAATATATTGTGAGAGGTCGCATCATTGAATTAAATGTTGGGCAGGATGATAGTTTTAATCCCATTCAGACCGGTATTTTGCCTTTCTTTTTCAAGGTTGGTTCCAGAACAGTGTTCGGAATAGCTCAATCGGATACTTACGAGATGATTGATAAAATGGCCATTGGTGGGCTTATGGGTATGTTACTCGGCCCGTCCGATTTTCCCATTGAAGGAGATGAGGAGGTTCAGGGGCATCCAAGATTTGGTGGAGCCGTTGTAGAAAGTGGCTCATGGTCTGGCTTCAATACAGCTATCTGGGGAGCTGCTGGTGCTGCCGCTGCTTATTTGGCTCACAAAGGCGGTCGAGTTGACAAGGCTGTAGTACAATTGAGGATAGTCATTCAGGATGCAAATACCGGTGAAATCGTCTGGGCTAACAGAGCTGAGGTAAAAACGACACCAAAATCTGCTTATGGTGAACACGACAGCGATGTTCTGCTTGCTCGAGCTATTCAAGATGCCACTGCCACATTAATGCAAAACTTTGTCCTTTCTCAGATTGAGGGCAAATACGTAACCTATGATAAATATGGAACTTTGTCCGTTAATCCAAAATCAGCCTACAAGAAAAAATGATAAACAAGGTTGAAGTGAGACGCGCCCTTTTTAATCCAAAGGCTGTAGCTGTGGTGGGGGCGTCTCCTCATCCAAAAAAATTGGGCAATTTTGTTTTACGCTCCATAAAAACATCCAAAGTAGAAAAAATTTACGCAGTCCGCCCTGGAAACAACCAAACAATCCTTGGAATAGACACATATCCTTCTATAGATTCCTTACCAGAGGAAAATATCGATTTATTTCTTTTTTGCGTACCTCAAAAGGCCATCCTAGATAGCCTTGAACAAGCGATCAAAAAGGGTTGCAAGGGTGCAGTAATATATGCAGGGGGTTTCAAAGAATCAGGTGAAACTGGACTAAAGCTTCAAAGGGAAATCCAAACCTTAGCAAATCAAGCAAACATTGGGATTATTGGTCCGAACACCCTGGGGTATTTCCGAGCAAATACAAACATAAACGCTACCTTTATGCCCGTTTTTTCTGATATGTTTCCAGAAATAGGACACTTATCCATAGTAAGTCAAAGCGGCGGAGTAGCTGGACAAATTGCCATAAAAA
>JALXAE010000046.1 GCA_026992355.1 Syntrophobacterales bacterium
TGTAAGGTTTACTCCGGATATAGTACATATTCAACATGAATTCGGGCTATTCGGCCCCTATTATGGTTTATCAGCCATACCCCTGATCCTTCTATTTAGATTACATGAAATACCAGTGGTAGTAACCCTACATACAGTATATTCGGACATACCACCTAGCCACAGGGTAATTTATGAATCTATTATTATCCATAGCAACAAAATCATCGTTCATGAGGAATACCAACGCGATACTTTGACCAAACATTTTGGAGACGTAGCTAAAAACAAAATCGCTGTAATTCCACACGGTGCTAGAATTGTTGAACCAGTGCCTAATGCAAAAAAGAAACTTGGTCTTCCGGAAGACAAAAAAATTATACTGGTTATAGGGTATTTCAGGCCTTCAAAAAATTTCGAACTGGCAATAGATATATTGCCACATGTTCTGGAAAAATATCCCAAAGCAATACTTGTTTTCGCAGGAAAAGTGAGAGGACACGAACACAGAGAATACAGAAATATGCTTTTCAACCGAATAGCTTCTTCACCAGTGAGAGACTCCATTTATCTTATTAGAGGACAATTACCACAAAATGTGTTTGATACAATTTTATCCGCAGCAGATGTGGTAATGCTACCTTATAGAATTACATCTCAAAGTGGCATTTTGGCTCACTGTCTCGCATTTGGCAAACCAGTTATAACAAGCAATACTGAAGCAATGCGTCTTACCATGCAAAAATCTAAATCCGGAATAGTGTGCAACTCCAAATCAGATTTCATAAAAGGACTTGTAAAAATACTATCGGATGAAAATTATGCAAAAACCCTTGGAAAAAATGCCATAAAATACGTAAAAGAGAAGATCTCCTGGCCGAGAATAGCTCAAATGCATATAGATCTATATGATCAAATGTCAGAACAGATTCCTGTTAAAACCCATGTAATAACTGTCGATTAGAGGAGGAAGCATGTCATGGGATCTCATGACATTTTCGTAAGATACGCACATAATCCAATACTCACAAGAGACGATGTACCCTATCAATGCAATACCGTTTTCAATGCTGCAGTTTGCAAATGTAAGGAACAGTATATAATGGTTGTAAGAGTGGAAGAAACCAGCGGCAAAAGCCACCTCACCCTTGCTCGTTCTCAAGATGGCATAAATTTTACTGTGGATAGAAAACCCTGGATAATACCATCACAAGAACCAGAATACGAACCTTATGAAAGGTTTGGAATCGAAGACCCCAGAATAACCCAAATTGGTGACACCTACTATATCACATATGTAGCATTTGGACCCTATGGTCCAAGAACAGGTATCGGGGTAACAAAAGACTTTGTTTCCTTCAAAAGACTATGTTTGATGACGGAATCTGACAACAAGGATTGTGTTCTTTTCCCTGAAAAAATAAATGGTTTATACGTACGTTTAGATAGACCAGCGGGGTTGTCAGGCAAGAGAGCATGTATATGGATAAGTTATTCACCTGACTTAATCTTTTGGGGACGATCTAAAGTTCTTCTTGCTCCAGAACCTGGATGGGGATCATCTAAACTAGGGGTGTCCACACCACCGCTAAAGACAGAAAGAGGTTGGTTGGTACTTTACCACGGTGTAAGAGAAACCGCCTCAGGTAGATTGTATAGAGTTGGCGCCATGTTGTTAGATTTAGAAAGACCTGAGGAAATAATAGGTTATACATCAGACTTCATTCTTGCACCTTCTGAGTACTATGAACGAGTGGGTGACGTACCAAACGTGGTTTTTCCCTGCGGATTTGTAATTGAAGACGGCATAATGAAATTGTATTACGGTGCTGCTGATACATGCATTTGCCTGGCTGAGGCACCAGTCGAGCAAATATTAAAAGCTTGTTCGAAGAAACAGTGTCATTGAAAAGGCATTATGGTTATGAGCAACAAAAAATCTGAAAATCTTACGCCGATGATGAAGCAGTATCTTGATATTAAGGCACATTATCCTGACGCTCTTCTTCTGTACAGAATGGGAGATTTTTATGAACTATTTATGGAAGACGCAGTTATAGCTTCGAAACTTCTGAACATTGCTCTGACATCCAGAGACAAAAATAATGACAATCCAGTACCTATGTGTGGGGTACCGTGTCATTCGGCTTCAAACTATATATCCAAACTAGTGTCATCCGGATATAAAGTTGCAATCTGCGAGCAGATAGAGGATCCAAAAAAGGCTAAAGGTTTGGTAAAACGCAAAGTCACACGGGTTATTACACCTGGTCTTATTTTGGATGAGCAAAATCTACAAGCAAAAGCTCCCAACTATCTTGCCGCTGTTTCTGGTGCAGACAACCTTTGGGGACTCGCATTTTTGGACATATCGACTGGCGAATTCAAAGCCGTGGAAGTGGAAAACAAAGAAGAGCTAATTGACGAATTGCAACGCGTTAATCCAAGCGAAATGCTTATATCGGAACTACACGAAAATCAGATACAAAATCTTAAGAAAAATTTAACATCAACGCATATAGAACATCTTCCAGAAGATTACTTCGATATAGAAATGTCCGAAGACTTGATTAAACGAGCATTCAGTGTACATTCACTAGAAAGCTTTGGCATACAAAACTTCTCGTGGGGCATCGCTTCAATAGGAGCAATACTACGGTATGTCGAAGATAACTATCTCCCTACAGATCATATCCGCCCACCCGTTCCATATCACAGAAAAGACTATATGGTCCTGGACGAAACCACCATAAGAAATCTTGAATTATTTTACTCACTCAGTTTTCAGAGCAAAAAGGCTTCCCTTATTGCTATCATCGATAAAACTAGAACTCCAATGGGCGGCCGTACCCTTTATCGGTGGTTGAGATACCCTTTGATTCAGAAAGACAAAATAGATGACAGACTCAACGGGGTCTACGAACTTTTTTCTAACATTGAATTGTGTGAGGAAATAAGAGATATTCTTGGAAACATAAGCGACATTGAAAGAATACTTTCAAGAATAAGAGCACAAACGGCTACCCCTCGAGACACACACCTTTTAAAAACATCATTATACCAACTAGGAGCTCTACACCAATCCATTTCAAAATGCAAAAGCAATACCTTCAGCAAGATGGCTACTGAATGGGACACATTGGACGATGTTGTGAGTATGATTGACGAAATACTTGTCGAAAACCCACCCTTAAGCTGGATAAACGGTTATGTAATTAGAGACGGAGTTGATCCTGAATTAGATAAATGTAGGCAGCTGAGTAAAGATTCCCGAAGTTGGCTTATTGAATACGAACAAAAGCAAAGGGAATTAACAGGTATTAGTTCGCTAAAGGTCAAATATAACAAGGTCTTTGGATACTTCATAGAAGTCCCCAGAGGACAGGTGTCGAAGGTTCCAGCTAACTATCATCGGAAACAGACTCTTGTAAACTCCGAACGTTTCATTACCGATGAATTAAAAAACTTCGAGATTCAAGCTCTACAGGCAGAAGACAGAAGGCAAGAGCTAGAAAAACAATGGTTTGAAAAACTATGCTCCTTAGTCTTAAAACACAAGAAAAGAATCCAGAAGATGGCCGAAGTTGTTGCTATAGTCGATTGTTTAGCATCAATGGCCTATCTGTCTTTTCAAGAAAATTATTGTAAACCTAACATAACACGAGATGGAAAAATATACCTAAAGGAAAGCCGCCATCCAGTTCTTGAAAAAATGCTTGGGGATGGCTCCTTCGTACCCAATGACATAGAGTTAAACATGACAGATCAGCAAATAATCATAGTTACCGGCCCGAATATGGCCGGCAAATCCACTATACTCCGGCAATTAGCATTGTGTGTCTTGCTTGCACACATTGGCTGTTTTGTTCCAGCTAGTGCTGCCCAGATTCCAATAGTTGATAAACTTTTTACCCGCTTGGGAGCTTCTGATGATTTAGCCAGGGGACGTTCAACCTTCATGGTCGAAATGCAAGAAACCGCATATATTCTCCGTAACGCAACCCCACGCAGCCTTGTAATACTTGATGAAATAGGAAGAGGGACAAGTACATACGACGGAATGAGTATTGCCTGGGCGGTAGTAGAATATCTACATGAATTGGATGGAAAAGGTGTAAAAACCATGTGCGCCACACATTATCATGAGCTTACAGAGTTAGAAAAACATTTTGAAAGAGTCAAAAATTACAATGTAGCTGTTAAGGAATGGCAAAAGGAAATTATTTTCTTACATAAACTGGTCAGAGGAAAATCGAATAAAAGCTACGGTATTCACGTCGCAGGACTAGCAGGATTGCCAGGAGAAGTAATAAAAAGAGCAGAAGATAAACTTAAAGAACTAGAGGAAAACCAATATTTACAAAAGGAGACACAAAAAGATGGGACTAACCAATTGCGTAAAAGAAAACCCAGATATCAAAAAGCAGGTTTTCAACTACCCTTGTTTCAACCAACAGAAGGCTGGCTTCGTGAAGAAATACTTTCCCTGGACCTGGATAGAACAACCCCTCTTATGGCTTTAAAAATACTGTACATAATCCAAGAAAAACTAAAAAAGGAAAGTAAAAACACAAAATGAAGTTAATCTATAAACGTATATTATTAGCTTGCTTAATATCCTATTTTACCCACCTTACAATTGGTATATGCGCTGCTAAACCTTCAACAGACTATTACCAGAAAGGCAAGTTATGTTATTACAAAACAATAAAACAAAAGAACTCTAAGCACCTTAAAGAAAAACTCCCTATGTGTGCAATCTATATTGAACATGCCCTGAAACTCCAACAATCTACACCAGATAAATGTCATTATCTGTTGGGGCAAATTTATCACAAACTGCATGATATTACAGGAAACAGCGCTTATTTCAGAAAAGCTTTATTTCATTATAGAACAATTACACAAAATTATCCTACAAGCAATTTAGCAGATGATGCACAATTTCTAATAGGTATTCTCTATACAGGAGTGGATATAGAACACGCTTACACAGAAATGTTAAAGGTAGAAGCCCTATTTCCCAAAGGGGACATGGTACAAAAAGCTAAAGAAAAAGCTGCGGCATTACTGAATCGTATTCAATCGATACATCCTCCCACGGAGAAACCTGTACAGATAATAACAGGTCCTGCTAAGCTAATAAAAATTTCTCATTGGTCTGCCAAAGACTATACGAGAGTAGCGATATACACAACGTCTAAAGTCAAATTCGATGTACATGAACTACCACCTGCTAAAAAGGAAAAACTTCCTTCCAGATTATATGTGGATTTATTTAACTGCATTCTTGACACATCTTTAAAGCAGCCAATCCCAGTAATGGATGGACTGTTAAAACGCATAAGGGCCGGACAATTCAGTCCTAAGCGCTCCAGAGTTGTATTGGACATAGAATCAATTGATAAATACAGACTATTCACCCTGGAAGATCCATACAGGTTAGTAATAGATGTCTTTGGATCTAAGGCCTCAAAACGAAAAGCGGTTCCCAAAGGCCATGCAATAATAAAATCTTTACCGGAACAGCTCGGACTGGGAGTAAAAACAATTGTGATTGATCCCGGCCATGGAGGCAAAGACAAAGGAGCAATAGGGCCACATGGATTGTACGAAAAAGACGTAACCTTAAAAATAGCCAAAGAACTGAAACGAATCATTGAAGATCAAACAAACTGCAAGGTTTATCTAACCCGAAGCAAGGACGTATTTGTTTCCCTCGAAAAACGGACAGCTATTGCCAATGCAAAAAAAGCCGATCTGTTCATTTCAATACACACAAACGCCCACAAAGATCCAAGAATCGGTGGGGTCGAGACATACTATTTAAACTTTTCTCAAGATCGCGAGGCCGCTAGGGTGGCTGCCTTAGAAAACGCAATTTCAACCCGTAAAATAAGCGATTTGGAAGCAATTTTGAAAGATCTGCTCTTTGTAACTAAAGTGAGCGAATCTGCCGAACTTGCTAAAAGAACACATCGCTGTCTAATCAGGAGCCTTAAAAAAAGATACAAATGGATTCGTAACCTCGGAGTAAAACGGGCTCCCTTTTATGTGCTAATCGGAGCAAATATGCCCAGTATCCTTGTGGAAGTGGGTTTCATTAGTAATCCTAGAGAGGAAAAACTATTGAGAACACCAGGTTTCCAGAAACAAATCGCTCTCGGAATTGCTACAGGCGTAAAAGACTACTCTAAGGCCATTGCACAACTGGCTAAGATTGGAGCAAAAAAATGAGTAAAGAGGAAATCCCAAACGGAACGGTCGTCGAATTTTTACAGGATCAAAAAATCCAAACAGGGGTAGTAATCGGCTCCAAAAATCAGAGGTTATTAATCCTAACTGAAAACAACAGGGAGATAAATATATCCAAAAGCAGGTTATTAGAAGCACTGGGGCCCGAACTAAACGCATCCAACCGTTCGGAAATTGTCACAAAGCTTCAAGAAATAGGACATCACAGACAAGAAATAGCCAAAAAAATAGACGTGGAAGAACTATGGAATTTTTTGGAAGGCGAAGGGGGGGAGTTTACAGCAAGAGAATTGGCTGAGTTTATATACAATGATCCGGAAGTTCATGAAATAGCTGCAGTACAAAGAGCAATACTTCAGAACAAGCTGTTTTTCCAATACAAAGGTGGAGTATTCATCCCGCGATCCAAAGAAAATGTGGAACAAAAAATCATTCAGGCTAAAAGAGAAGCAGAAAAAGAACAAAAACTTCAGGTTGGAGTAGAATGGCTTAGATCAGTTTTTCCCAAGGTACAAAAAAAAGGTATTCCAGAAGAAGTAAAAGACATTGTCTCAAGAATTCAAGATTTTGCATTGCACGGTACTAACTCCATTCATTATCCATTCATAAAGGAGCTTTTCAAAAGAGCAGAAATCAATTTAGATCCTCAATTAGCTCTCAAAATCCTCATAAACATTGGAGTCTGGAAAGAAGACGAGAATATATTGATATACCAATATGACATTCCAAGAAACTTTAGCCGTGAAGCTCAGGAATTCGTGGGAAAACTCGAGAAAAAGCAGGAACATGTGGATCCTTTAGATGAATATAGAAAGGATCTTTCCAATATTCCAGCTATCACAATTGATGGCGAAGAAACAAAAGATATTGACGATGCATTATCAATTGAAAAACTCGACGACAACACTTACCGAGTGGGTGTACACATAACCGACGTCTCGTCCTACATCAAAAATAATGATCCTCTTGATAAAGAAGCAAGATCCAGAATGACTTCTATTTACCTTCCGGACGAGAAAATTCCGATGTTACCACCTACCATATCTGAAGGTTTATGCAGTCTTATAGCCAATCAAATTAAAAGAACTATAAGCTTCATTTTCACCGTGGATCCTGAAGGCAATATACTTGCCACAGAGGTATTGCCCACTTTTATTGAAGTAAAGGAACGACTGACCTACGAACAAGCTAACGCCCTAATTGAAAAACGAGAAGATTTAAAAACTCTTTATGAGCTAAGCCAGAAACTCCAACAACAGCGCCAGGAAAAGGGTGCATTGATCATGCACGTACCGGAAGTTCAGGCAATAGTAAGAGAAGATGGAAGCATTTACCTTAAACGATACGACCAAGACATGCCAGCTCAAACAACTGTATCGGAATGGATGATTGCCGCCAATGCTTTCATGGCTTCTTTTTTTATAAAAAACGAAATTCCGGCTATATACAGATGCCAAGGAGAACCAAGAGAAGAAGACATTCCCTATGCAAGTGAACATCCCCTTTTTTATTTGTGTCATAAACGACGAATGCTCTCAAGAGCAGAACTATCGGTAGAACCAAACAAACATTGTAGCCTGGGACTAGATTGCTATGTAAGCATAACGTCCCCCATAAGGCGATATACAGATCTTGTTTTGCAAAGGCAATACAGACATTTTTTAACAACTGGCAAACCATTATACTCACTTGAAGAATTGGATTCTCTTATCACAGAAATGAATGCAATCCTTCCAAAGGTTTCTTTCCTATCGAGGAAGTGGAACAGGTACTGGATTTTTAAGTATTTGAAACAAGCAAAGGTCCAAAAGTGTGAAGCTCTTGTTCTGGACCAGAACGAAAGGGTTATAAACGTAATACTTCCGGAATACATGTTAGAAGCATCCATCCTAAAGAAAAACATCCAGGATATTAGAGTAGGACAAATTATTCCGGTAAAAATAGAGAAGATAAATCCTCGGGAGGATATATTACGTCTTCAGGTTTTATAGAATAAAAAAGGATCGGCGGCGACCTACTTTCCCACGGGGTCTCCCCCGCAGTATCATCGGCGCTGAGG
>JALXAE010000047.1 GCA_026992355.1 Syntrophobacterales bacterium
ACATAAATCCTTCGCCTTACATGTTCTATTTCAATCTCGGCGGTAAGGTTCTCGTGGGATCCTCACCAGAAACCATGGTTCGACTGGAACACGGAACAGTTTCTTTGAGACCGATTGCTGGAACAAGACCCAGAGGAAGCACAGAACAGGAGGATAGGCGTTTTGCTGATGAGCTTCTTAAAGATGAAAAGGAACGAGCTGAACACGTGATGCTCGTTGATCTTGGTCGCAATGATCTTGGGAGAGTTGCTCAAACCGGTACAGTACAGGTTACAGAATACATGACAGTAGAGAGATATTCCCATGTCATGCATTTGGTGTCTCACGTGCAGGCCAGTTTGAGGAAAGAACTGGATGCGTGGGATGTCCTGCGAGCGACTTTTCCGGCAGGAACATTGACAGGTGCCCCTAAAGTAAGGGCTATGCAAATAATTGCTGAGCTTGAAGGTAGAGCTAGAGGTCCCTATGGTGGAGCCATAGGTTACATTTCCTATCAGGGTAACATGGATCTGGCGATAACCATACGCACAGCGGAAATTGAAAAAGGCCAAATAACCATTCAGGCTGGGGCAGGTATTGTTTTTGATTCAGATCCGGAAAAAGAAAGGCTTGAAACCATCCATAAAGCCAGGGCCTTGGAGCAAGCGATAAAACTTTTGGACCGAATGGAAAGGAGAAGACATGATAGTGTTAATTGATAATTACGATTCTTTTACATACAATCTTGCGCAGTATTTGATGGAACTTGGATGCCAGCTAAGAGTTTTTAGGAATGATGCAGTTACTGTAGCCTACATTGAAGCATTAAATCCAAAGGCAATTGTTATTTCTCCAGGACCGGGGAGACCTGAGTCCGCTGGTATTACTCTTGATACAATAAAGTATTTTTCAGGCAGGGTTCCTATACTGGGAGTATGCCTTGGTCATCAAGCTATAGCCCATGCATTTGGCGGAAAGGTTATTCGGGCTAAACAGATAATGCACGGTAAAACTTCAAAAGTGATTTCAAATGGCGCTTCCATTTTCGATGGGCTGAAAAGACCCTTTGTAGCAATGAGATACCATTCGCTTGTTGTCGACAAAAATACTCTCCCGGACTGCCTTGATATAACTGCAGAAAGCTATGATGGTGAAATAATGGGAATCAAGCACAAAAAACATCCTACAGAGGGTATTCAATTTCACCCTGAATCCATTGGAACCCCTGTAGGAAAAAGGATTTTGAGGAATTTCGTTTCAATGATTTCCAGTTGAAAAGAAGCAAGGGAGAAGCAAAATGATAAAGGACATATTATCGAAACTTATTTCTCAGCGGGATCTTACAGAAGAAGAGATGAATGCAGTAATGGAGAAGCTCTTCTCAGGAGAACTTACTAGTGCCCAAATTGGAGCCTTCGTTAGTGCCCTTGCCACTAAAGGGGAGACCTTTGAAGAGCTGGCCGGAGCGGCAAGAGCGATGAAAAACAAGGCCACACGGATTCAGGTAATTGCTCCTGTTGTGGTTGATACTTGCGGGACAGGGGGTGACGGACTGGAGACCTTCAACATATCGACAACCTCTGCCTTTGTTATTGCTGGTTGTGGCGTCGTGGTTGCTAAACATGGAAATAGGTCTGTATCCAGCAAGTGCGGAAGTGCTGATGTCCTTGAAGCCTTGGGCGTTAACCTTAACGTACACCCTGAAGTTGTAGAAGAGGCCATAGCGGAGATTGGTATAGGCTTTTTATTTGCTCCTCTTTATCACAGGGCAATGAAACATGCTGCTCAGGTACGGAAAGAACTGGCTGTCAGAACCATATTCAATATGTTGGGGCCTCTTACAAATCCTGCAGGTGCGAGCTGCCAGGTTCTGGGCGTTTTTGCACCACATCTTACGGAGATGTTTGCCAGTGCTTTGAGAAATTTGGGAATTAAAAAAGCCTTTGTTGTCCACGGCCATGACGGAATGGATGAAATATCCGTTTGTGCCCCAACAAGAATCACAGAGCTTGGTAATGGTAGCACAAAAACTTACGATTTATACCCGGAAATGTTTTTTGGTGAGCGGGCTAGTAGTGATGACATCAAGGGTGGTACACCTGAAACAAACGCTGAAATTTTGAAGGCTATTTTGTCTGGTAAAGAACGAGGGCCTAAAAGAAATGTGGTTTTGATAAACAGCGCAGCTGGCCTGGTTGCAGCAGGAAAAGCTGAAACCCTAGAAGAGGGTATAAGACTTGCCGGAGATAGCATAGACTCCGGGAAGGCCTTGAAAAAACTTGAGTTACTCAGGGAATTTACCAACTCCGTTTCAGATTAAAAAGAAAGGAATTTTGGAATGAGTGTTCCGGGTATCCTCCAAGAAATTGTGAGAAAAAAAGCTGCAAGCCTGGAGAAAGAAAAGCAGTTATTGCCCTTTTCTGACTTAAAATCTCGCCTTTCTAAAGTCGTAGGGAATAGAACATTTTCCTTTAGAAGGGCACTTAAAGGTGGAAATCCTTTTAAACCAAGAATTATTGCTGAAGTAAAGCGAGGCTCTCCGTCCAGAGGGTTAATTAAAGATGGGCTGGATGTGTCAAAACAAGTTGAGGCTTATGAAAAAGGAGGGGCAGCGGCGATTTCTGTGATTACTGAGCAGGATTTTTTCTTTGCAGAACAGGATGATTTTCAACATGTTCGAGAAACCACTACTCTCCCTGTCTTAAGGAAAGATTTTATAATTGATGCTTACCAGATTTACCAGTCAGTCATGTGGGGTGCTGATGCCATTCTTTTGATTGCTAGATTACTGTCAGATGACAAACTCTCTGAGTTTTTAGATCTTGCTCACAGCTTCAATATGGATGCACTCGTCGAGGTTCATTCGGAAAAGGAGATGGAAAGAGCTTTAAATTCAGGAGCTGTTATAATTGGAATAAACAACAGGGATTTGGATACCTTCAATGTCTCGCTGGAGACGACAATTAGGCTTGCCAGGTATCTTGGAGACGAAAACATAGGGGTTTGTGAAAGTGGCATAAAATCCAGCTCTGACATTGAAAGGATAATGGCTTCAGGTGTGAGAGCCTTTCTTATAGGAGAGTATTTTGTCAGATCTGAAGACCCTGCGGCTGCTGTGAGAGAGTTTTCTGAGGTGATCATAGATGGGCGGTAGGAAACTTTTCGTAAAAATATGCGGAATCACAAATATCGAAGATGCATTGAAGTGTGTGGACGCAGGTGCCGATGCACTGGGATTCGTTTTTTATCCCCACAGTCCCCGATATGTTTCGCCTCGGAAAGTGAAAGAAATCATCTCCGGATTACCGGACTGTATTTTGACCTTCGGTGTTTTTGTAAATGAACCCCCGGATATTGTGCTCAAAATACAAGAACAAAGCAGTATAGACATTGTTCAGCTTCATGGAAATGAGCCTCCAGAGTGGGTCAGTATTTTGAGGGATAAAGGAGTTAAAGTGTGCAAGGTTTTCTTCCAGTACAAAAAGCCTTCTTTTCAGGATTTTGATTCTTATTCCTTTGAAGTTGCCCTGGTGGAAAGTGGAAAGAGTGGCTATGGGGGAACTGGGAAAAGCTGGGCATGGCCTGATATCGTGTCATTAAAAAGGTCCTTTGGGAACAGAAAGACCTTTCCGGTTTTACTTGCAGGAGGAATTTCGGAAAAAAATGTCGCGGAGGCTGTGAAAAAAGCCTGTCCAGATGGGATAGACCTGAGTTCCGGTGTGGAAAAATATCCGGGCAAAAAAGACCAGTCTAAATTGCAAGAGCTAATGGATAAGCTCAGGCTGTTTCCTGTTTCATGGGAAGTGACAGGTTTTAATTTTTTAAAGAAATAAACACCAATTATTCAGGAGATAAAAATGACAGGATTTGCAGGTGTTCCGGACGAACATGGCCACTTTGGGTTGTACGGAGGTAGATATGTTGCAGAATCCTTGATGCCGGCTTTGATTGAGCTGGAAAATGCTTTTAAGCAGATATGTGGAACTGATTCTTTCCAGAAAGAATTGAATAAGTATCTTGCCAAATTTGTAGGACGTCCTACTCCTCTTTATTTTGCAAAAAACCTCACTGAACATTACGGTGGTAGAGCAAAAATTTTTCTGAAACGTGAAGATCTAGCCCATACTGGTGCTCATAAAATCAACAACACTGTGGGACAAGCGTTGCTGGCGAAGAAAATGGGCAAAAAGAAAATAATTGCGGAAACTGGGGCAGGACAGCATGGTGTAGCCACAGCCACGGCTGCTGCTTTGTTCGGCTTTGAATGTAAGGTTTTCATGGGTGTTGAAGATATCAAGAGACAGGCTCCCAATGTTAAACGTATGGAGCTTTTGGGGGCGGAAGTGGTACCCGTTGATTCCGGTACGGGAACCCTCAAGGATGCAATGAATGAAGCTATGAGATATTGGGTTAGCGCTGTGAGGGACACCTTCTACGTGATCGGCTCCGTTGCAGGACCTCACCCTTACCCTGTGATGGTTCGCGAGTTTCAACGAATCATTGGAAAGGAGACAAAAGGTCAGGTGCTTGAAGCTGTTGGAAAACTTCCGGATGTCCTTGTTGCCTGTGTAGGGGGAGGAAGCAATGCAATGGGATTGTTTTATGAGTTTCTTGAAGACCCTGTGGAAATGATAGGTGTTGAAGCAGCTGGGAGAGGCCTTCATACTGGAGAACACGCCGCAACCCTTAATGCAGGGTCTGTCGGTGTTCTTCACGGCTCAAAATCTTATGTACTACAGACCGATGATGGGCAAATTCAGGAAGCCCATTCCATATCGGCCGGACTTGATTATCCAGGGGTTGGCCCTGAGCATGCTTATCTGAAAGAAAGCGGGCGAATCCAGTATGTAGCGGTTACGGACGACGAGGCTCTTGATGCCTTTTATCTTCTTTCGCGCCACGAAGGAATAATCCCGGCCTTAGAAAGCGCTCATGCGCTTGCTCATGCGGTCAAAATTGCATCAGGGGTGAAAGATGAGATGGTAATCATTGTGAATCTCTCTGGGCGTGGAGACAAAGACTTGGAAATTGTGACTAAGAAAACTGGTTAGCTGTCAGATAAGGGGGAGTTCATGGGTTGCATTACGGAAAAGTTTATAGAGCTTAAACATAATAGAGAAAAAGCCCTTGTAGGTTTTGTTGTGTGTGGGGATCCGGATATTGGAATATCCAGGGAAATTTGTTTGCATCTGTGTAAAGCAGGAGTTGATGTTCTGGAACTTGGTGTTCCTTTCTCAGACCCGACTGCCGATGGCCCGGTAATTCAACGTGCATCTCAAAGGGCCCTTAAAAGCGGTACTACGCTTAATTCTGTTTTTGATGTAGCTTCTCAACTGAAAAAGGAAGTTAATACACCAATTGTTCTATTCAGTTATTACAATCCCATATTTAAATTAGGGGTGTCTAATTTTTACAGGCGACTGATAGACACCGGTATCGATGGGGTTTTGGTGGTTGATCTTCCTCCTGAAGAATCACAGGAATTGACAGATTGCTGGCAAAATGGTGAAATTGATTTTATCAGGTTGATAGCCCCTACCACTCCGGAATCGAGAATTGAAAAGATTACTTCTGATGCTTCAGGGTTTATTTATTTAATCTCAAAAACAGGAGTTACGGGAAGTGAGGGGTTAGACTACGGTGAAATTTCCGGGATGATCAGGAAGATCAGGAAATTTTCGGATTTACCCGTATGCGTGGGCTTTGGAATTTCCACACCTGAACAGGTGAAAAATATTTCCGCCATATCAGATGGTGTAGTCATAGGAAGCGCTTTTGTGAAAACAATAGAGCTGAACCTAGAAAACAGAAATGTTCTGCTTGAAAAGCTCCTTTTGCAGGTGAAATCCTATAAAGATGCTCAGAATTTATAATTTTAACTTGTTTACGTCGATTCCATACTTCCGAACTTTATACTGAATAACTCTTCGCGTGGTGCCTAGAAGTCTTGCTGCTTCGGAGATATTGCCTCTGGAATCTTTTAGAGCATCCATGATGAGGTCTCGTTCGTAGGTGCCCACTAGAATTTCCAATTTACCTCTACGATTACTTGCTTCCTGTTCGTTTTTCATTTGTAGGGTTGGAGGAAGATGGATTGCCTCTATGGTGTCACCTTGAGCCAGAAGAACAGCTCGTTCAATACAATTTTCAAGTTCCCTTACATTTCCAGGCCAATGATAAGCTATTAGGAGTTCAATGGCGGAAGTTGATATACGTTTGACATTCTTTTGAAAAACCTTAGCGTATTTGCACACAAAATAATCTGCAAGTAGCAAGATATCAGCACCTCTTTCCCGTAATGGTGGAACGTATATGGGAAATGCGTTCAGCCTGTAATATAGGTCAGCTCTAAAAGAACCATCTTCTACAGATTTTTGTAGATCCTTATTTGTGGCAGCTATAATTCTTACATCAACTTTTATCGATTTGGATGAACCAAGTGGTTCAAATTCTCGCTCCTGGAGCACACGGAGCAGTTTTGCTTGCGCAGATGGGGTAAGCTCTCCCACTTCATCGAGAAAAATCGTTCCGCCATGAGCCTCCTCAAAGCGTCCTTTTCGTCTGGTGAGTGCTCCAGTAAATGCTCCTTTTTCATGTCCGAAGAGTTCACTTTCAATAAGGGTTTCAGGTATGGCGGCGCAGTTTACCCTTACCAAAGGTTTATTGGCTCTGGAGCTATTTTCATGGATAGCCTTTGCTACCAATTCTTTTCCTGTTCCCGTTTCACCAAAAATAAGAACGGTCATGTTGGAGTCAGCTACCTGATCAATTAGTTTCAAGACTTCTTCTATACCTTTGGAACGGCCAACTATATTTGTCTTTGGGCGGCGAGCATTGGACATCTGGCGCCTTAGCTTTTGGTTTTCTTCCTCAACTGCCCTGAAATAGACTACCTTGCCAAGCAGCTCCGCTACAGAGCTCAAAAGGGCAACTTCCCTCTCAAGATTATCAACCTTTTGAGCCAGCTTATCAACGGAAAGAACACCGACAACTCTTTCTCTAAATTTAATTGGAACACATAAAAAGGCGAGTTCTGATCGGTCCAAGCGCTTTCGAGCACCTGTTCTATCCAAGAATAGAGCTTCATGACTTAAATTTGCTACGGCTATGGGACGTCCTGTTTGAGCCACACGTCCGGTAATACCTTCTCCCGGTCTATAGCTTACACTACCAGGGGCAACACTCATTCCCTGAGCCACATCCAACCACACTTCGCCGGTGGAAAGGTCTAAAACAGAGATCATGCCTCTTTGCATACCAAGATCAGAGCTAAGAATATCAAGAGTTTTACTCAGTTGGTCACGTATATCGCTTGCATTGGCAAGTATTTTTGCAATCTTATGCAAAGCTCTTAGTTCTTCGTAAGTATAGTCGATCATTGTTGCTTATTGTCCCTCCTCTATCAGGTGCACATTATTGTACATTTTTATTTCACTTTGAGCAACATCGTGGATTAAACATAATTTTTTTGCCAGCTCCAAATGAAGTTGCTAATCTGAATCACAATTTTGATACCGTGCAAAGGGGGCGGACAATGAAGGTATCTGAGTTTATGAACAAAAGAATTGAGTGGATAGAGCCTGATGCGACCATTTATGATGCCATTGAAAGGTTGGTGGATCTTCACATCCGTTCGCTTGTTGTTAAGCCTAAACGGGTGGGCTCATCACCAGGTGTGATTACTGCACGTGATATTGTTTACGAAGTTTTGTACAGTGGGAAAAATCCTCAAGATGTAAAAGTGCTGGACATTGCACGCTTTCCTATAATTTGTGTGAGTAAAGATGAAAGTGTGAGAAAGGCCATAGAAATAATGAAGAGTAAAAATGTGGCCAGGGTTTTTGTGTGTGATGGGGCCTCAATTGTTGGAGTTGTTGCTTTGATGGATGTCATGCACGCAAGCCTTATCGAAAGAGCGAGGTCTTGTAACAATGCTTAAAAAAATTTTTTACAGAGAGGATAAAGAAAAGGCCGTTTTTGATGAAATGTCTCAGCACCTAGACCTTTTAAAGCGGGGATGTGAAGAGCTCAAAAAGTTACTTACCACAGGAGACAGAGAGCTTATTGAAAAAATTGAGGATATAGAAAGAGAGGGGGATGTTCTTAGGCGATCTATCCTTTTTAAACTATTTGAAGGGGCCTTCATGCCCTACTTAAGACCTTACATTCACCGATTTATTGAGCTATCTGACGAAGCTATGGATGTAGTGGAGGATGTTGCCCGTTATTATGAACTTGTTTCCTTGCCTCAGGTGCTTTTGGACGACATAATTTCAGTAGCAGATATGAACTGTCAAATGTCTGATC
>JALXAE010000048.1 GCA_026992355.1 Syntrophobacterales bacterium
CTCAGACCTTCAGTGCTGAGTATGTCTTCAACTATTCATATTTTGTGAATAACAGTGATCAGAATTATGCAGGGCATACGGGAAATTTTGATTTTGAAAGGCACCTGAGCCAGCATCTTCGCTGGTACGTTCATGACAGTGTCTCGGTAAGTGAAGAACCCAGAACAGATACCTATGACTACGTGACAGTGAACTATGGCAGGCGAAGAAACCTCACCAATGACGGGGAAACCGGTATTGAGTATGCCTTTGGGCCAGAAAACACAGTTGAGTTTCACTATTCCGATAGCAGGCTCGATTATTTAAGTGACGGAGGCGCAAGAGACGAGCTGGAGGCAAGGCTTGGGTCTGATGATTCGGTCACCTATGGTCCAGGCATTGAATTTAGGTATTGGTTCACATTGCACCACGGCATTGATCTGATCTACGAATGGGAGCGAACGGACTACAAAATAAGAGCGTCTGAGAGGCGGGATCATCTGGATATCGGCTATACCTACAGGTTCTCCCCACATACCTCGGTGCGCTGCGATTTCATCCTTGATTATGTAGATTCAAAGGATCCATTACTCTTTGACTACAAGATTTACGAGGCAACAGTTGGTTTTTCAAAGGTCTTCAGCCCTGTCTGGAGTCTAGACGTACATGGCGGTTTTTACTACAGGCCGTCTGGTGACGTGCCTGATATAATTGAATCTTCTGATAACGAGGGTTTTTCTGGTGGTTTCGACCTCACCTACACCCAGGAGGTCTGGCACATTACACTAAGCGGAGAGGCAGGGGCGCGTATCGAATATGGCGATTACAACAACAGGGGTTACACACCATACAGGACCATTTCCCTTGATTTTGGATATGACGTCACCTCCAGGCTTAGGAGTTATATCACCGCCTCATACGATTATGAAAAATCACCAGATACCTTGGTGGCAGTAGTAACAGGTGAAAACAGAAGGGAGACTTACGACATTACTGCCGGTTTGGAATACGAGATATTTTCAGGACTTAAAGCTAAACTTCAATATGAATACTCTGAAGAATCGGCTTCTCAATTACGTTATCTAATAAAAAATGGCTACAAGGATCATGTGTTCCTTTTTGGATTAACTTACGAGAAAGATTGGGAAAATATTTAATTGGGAAGGATTTTGGAATGGATCAGCATAATAATCAGCCGCAACAATTTAGTATAAATAAGTTAATACAAGTCCTATTGCTAAGAAAATGGCTGTTTATTTTTATTTCTATCACTATTTTGTTTTGTGGTTCTTTAATCTGTCTATTTTTACCAACAAAATATGAGGCATCCGCATTAATTATAACAATTCCTCAAAAAGTCCCAACTGCTTATGTTCAGCCAACCATCAATGAGGACATTGATGAACAGATACGATCAATACTGCAAGAGATAACCAGTAGAACCTCTCTTGAAAAGTTAATAAAAAAATATGATCTTTATCAGGACTTATTAAAGAAATATCCTCTTGAAGTTGTTGTAGAAAATATGAAAAAACAGGATATTTCTATCGAAAGGGCCTCCGTGTTGGAGAAAAAGAGCCGTAGGAGGAAGGAAAAGGGTCTTTCATTTTATCTGCGTTATAAGGGTAGCGACCCTGAGACTGTAGCCAAGGTTGCCAATGCCTTGGCGAACATGTTTGTTGAGCGGAATTTAAAACAGAGGACCTCTCAGGCTGAAGCCACGGCACAATTTCTTAAAAATCAATTGGAAAAGGTTTATTTACAATTAAAAGAAAGAGAAGAGGCCTTAAAAAATTTTAAAATGACCCATATGGGTGAACTGCCGGAGCAAACCCCCACTAATTTGGCAACGTTAAATGCCCTGCAACAACAACTTCAGAGTATTGATGATAATATTAGGAGGGCTGAGGAGAGGGCCACACTACTGAGGCAGCAGCTAAATGTTGGGTATCCTTACTATGCTGAAGAGAAGCAAAAAAATAAGAGTTTGACCGAATTTTCCCTGGGGGAGTTAAAGAGGAGGCTCGAATTACTCCAATCGCGATACACTCCTGATCATCCGGATGTAATAGCATTAAAGCGAGCTATATCTCAAAAGGAAAAAGAGAATCAAACCACTAAAACAAAAGGATCACCCGCGACTTATAATCCGGATTCACCAATGGCGGCACTGAAATTTCAGCTAGATAGCACTGAACTTGAAATTAAGCAGCTCAAAGAAGAAAAGAAAAAGCTAAAGGCAGAGATTGCCAAGTATCAAAAGAGGCTGGAAAACGCTCCCAAAAGGGAACAGGAACTTATTGAACTTACACGGGATTACAATAACCTGAAGGATGCCTATGATACCCTAATGAAGAGGAAGCTAGAAGCAGAGCAAGCCGCTGCCCTGGAAAGAAAGCAACAAGGGGCCCAATTTAGGATAATAGATCCCGCAGTTACGCCAGAGCAACCTATAAGCCCGAAGAAAAAGAAACTGTTACCTATTTTGTTGCTCTTGTCCTTTGGTGGTCCTATTGGGCTGGCGTTTGTAATGGCCTATATAGATCAACATTTTTATGATCCAGATGACCTTCAAAAGGCATTCCAGATACCCGTTTTAGTATCCATTCCTTTTATCTTGAGTGAAGAAGAAAAAAAGCAGAGAAAAATAAAAGAGTACATTCTTTATGCGGCAAGTTCCGTAGGTTATATTGTTGCGCTTTTGCTGTTCGTCTTAGTGGCAATAAAAGGTCCAGGTGCGTATTCATGGTTATTAAAAACGTATGTATCTAACATTTTATAATCTCAAACGAGAGCCGTTTTCGTTATCCCCTGACCATAATTTTTTATACCTTAGTGAAGTTCATAAAGAGGGACTGGCACATTTACGGTATTGCCTTATCAGGCAGAGGGGTTTTGTTCTCATTACAGGCGAAGTTGGCACTGGCAAGACTACCTTGATTCATGCCTTGTTGGCCCAGGTCCCACAGAAGGTAAAAACAGTTTTTATCTCTAATCCCAGCCTGAAAAGGGATGAATTTTTTGAATTATTGGCTCATGGTTTCGGTTTAGGAGTGGTAGGGAACAAGGGACAATTTATTATAAAATTTACCCAATTTCTCGAAGAGGCCCAAAAAAGAGGCGAGCATGTTCTGTTAATAATCGATGAAGCTCACTGCTTAAGTCCAGATATTTTGGAAGAGATACGCTTGCTTTCAAATTTAGAGACCCCGAATGTAAAACTGATAAGTATAATTTTAGTTGGTCAGCCTGAGTTCAAAGAGATTATAGAAAACCCCAAAAATAGGGCATTGAGGCAGCGTATTTCATTGTTTTTTTCTTTAAGGCCTTTGTCCAGACAGGAAACAGCAGACTACATTCGCTTCCGTCTTATGAAGGCTGGAGCAAAGGATTTGGCAATATTTTCAGAGACGGCACTTGATTCCATTTTTTTGTTCTCACAAGGGGTGCCACGCTTGATAAATAAATTGGCAGATCATGCGTTGCTTACCGGTTTTGTTAAGGAAGTAAAATATATAGACGATAAAATAATAAAAGAGTGTGCAAAAGAGGCGGGCATAGTGCCCAGTGATTCTTCAAACGATAGGCCGCATGTTGCTGTAAAAAAAGGAAGAATTTTCTCCTCTAAACTTGTGGCCAAATTTTTTGTAGCATTTTCTATTGTGGCTACAATTTCAAGTTTCTTGTTGTGGTATTTTGTACTGGATCCTGAAGAAAAGCGCCAAATCATGGACTTATGCAATAAAATAATATTTCAAGGAAAATTATGGGGAAAATAGATAAGGCCCTTGAAAAGGCAGGTATCGAACAGATTGCTAGCGAAATTAGGGCTGATGAAAAAGCACCGGATTTCAAGAGTCAAACCCTGAAATCTAAAGTTCAGTCCGTTGAACAGGCTAATCACTCTAGTGACAATTTCCAGGAACGCCCAGTGGATTACAGGGTCATTGTATACCATGATCCTGCTTCTGTGGCCGCAGAGCATTTCAAGGTCCTCAGAGGCCACATTATGCACCCGGCAAACGGTGGAAAGATAAGATCGGTTCTCGTTACCTCCGCAATGGAACAGGAGGGAAAGACCATGGTGGCCTGTAACCTTGCTGTAAGTATTGCCCAGAGCCTGGATTCATATGTTATGCTCATCGATGCCGATGTCAGAAGGGCAAACGTCCACAACATGCTTGGTCTTAGAAAAGGACAGGGCCTGACAGATTACCTTGAAACCGGGTCTCCTCTTTTCAATTACCTGGTTAAGGGGCCGCTTGATAGAATGACCGTTCTGCAGGCAGGATCAACCGTTAGAAACCCTGCAGAACTCATGACTTCGGAAAAGACAAAAGATATGATAGAAGAGGTAAAGCAGAGGTACGAAGATCGTTTTGTTGTGATAGATTCCCCCCCCTTGAACCTTGCAGCAGAAACCGGCATATTGGCACAACATGTGGATGCCACTATCATGGTGGTGAGATACGGTATTTCTGATAAGAATGCGGTTGAAGAGGCACTTTCAAGGCTTGATCGCAATAGGGTACTGGGCATGATCTTCAATGGATTTGAAATAACCCCGCGCAAGTACACCTATTATAAAATGAAATATTATGGCAGTAGAGAATAAAAAGGCGGCCTTTTCAGCCGCCTTTTTAAGTGTGGTAAGTTTAAAGAGTTCTTTGAGTTTATAGTTTATAGAGTTTGTTGAGTAATTTTAGGCTATTATCCCCTTTTCTTCATTTTCCTGCTTGAGCAAAGTCCGAGACCAAGGAGACCGAAACCGACTATCAATACTGTAGCAGGTTCCGGAACATGTTCATAAATTACGTCATTTGCACATGTGGGTGCAAAACCGATTATTGCCTTACTCCAATCCACGCCGGTAATCGTGCTTGAGCCAAAATCAAAAACGACATAGTTGGTAGGGGGTGTAGAACCTGGCTGAAAATCAGTGAAATCGTCTAAATACCCCTTAAAGCTGGAAGCAGCTATAAGAGATGCACTTGCATAAACAGGGTGGTCGTTTCGATACCAATTTTGATGTGAACTGTTAAAGACACCCGTTGATAACTCATAGTAGTTATCATTGTCGCCTTTTTTTGCAGAAGCGGCAGTATTACCGGTAGGTGCCTTGTACAAGGCAGGACCATTACTATCGGTTACATCCACAAAATAATCCCAGACAGCATCACCGTTTATATCCAAAAAAAGGTCTCCTGCATGATATGATAATGTATTTGAAACGCTTGCATAGGCAATTTTAATTTCAGCCAAAGCACCGTTACTGTCCGTCTCTATGGTTCCACCTGTTAGGTTTGGCGTGCCGATAACATCTCTACTATTATGATTGTTGTTATATGTATCCGTCCATGACTGACCTGGAGCCCATCCCTGATTGTGACCCCAGTAATAGTTATGATCCCCAAAACTATACAGTGTCGCTTGCGACACCCCTTGGCCTAAAAATAATGCCATTGACAATACAATTAATGCGTAAACAAGTTTTTTCAATTTCTTTCCCTCCTTTGATTATATGTATGAAAGATTAGTTCAATAGATTATTTATCTTATTCCCTTACCAGCCTCACCTCCTTCAGTATTAAATTTTTTAGAGCGAATAATCTGTGTCTGTTAACGCAACAAGTATGCCGTTACAAATATAATTTTGGCACTGAAAATAAGGCGAAGATGGGGGTATTTTGGAAATGTTAAGGACAGAAACGGAAAAAGATTTCCATTAATGGAAATCTTTTTCCGTAAAGAAATTTCCACACGTTAGGAATTCGATATCCCAATTGGAAAATTTCATCCATCCTTCTAGCTATAAGAGGACCTGGATAAAGCATGGCATGCAGAATCACCTCTTTGAATTTTTCGGGTTCAACCATTTGTCATAAGAAGCCGATGTATAAAACAGCATGGACGGATGGCTTTTTTGCTTGATTGACAAGAAATTTTTTTCCAGATATTTTTGAATGTCATCCGGTCGGTGTTCAATTCAAGAACATTTTTTTTCGGGGCGCAAAGGTGCATTATTTATGCACCTTAATGGCGGTAGCATGGGAAAATTAGTTTAATGGATTTTAGGGTTATGATGAGTTGTCAGGACTGAACAGACCTCTGGATCCTGCCTAATTGTTCCTTATCGAAGGAAAATATATGAAAGTTCCATTTCTGGCATTGCCTGCTCAACACCGATTTTTGAAATCTGAGATATTGTCTCTTGTTTCTGATTCACTGGATACGGCAGGTTTCATAGGAGGGCCGCAGGTTGAAAATTTTGAAAAAGAATTTGCAGAATTTTGCGAAGCGTCCTTTTGCATCGGCGTATCCTCTGGTACAGATGCCCTCAGATTTGCCCTACTGGCAGCAGGCATAGGCCCTGGGGATGAGGTGATAACCGTACCGAATACCTTCATAGCTACTATAGAGGCCATTTCACAGGTGGGGGCCGTTCCCGTCTTCGTAGATATAGACTCCAAAACATATAATATAGACACAGTCAAAATTCAGGAAAAAGTTACAGCCCGGACAAAGGCACTTCTTCCTGTTCATTTATATGGCCAGCCTGCGGATATGG
This sequence comes from Syntrophobacterales bacterium, assembly GCA_026992355.1. Lineage (GTDB taxonomy): Bacteria > Desulfobacterota > Syntrophobacteria > Syntrophobacterales > Thermodesulforhabdaceae > JALXAE01. The sequence goes on from JALXAE010000048.1 coordinate 6,548, forward strand.
ATCCTGTTACGGATATTGCTAAAAAATACAAGCTGAAAATTATTGAAGATGCCTGCCAGGCCCATGGTGCACGATATAAAGGTAAACGTGCAGGAACTATGGGGGATGCCGGCTGTTTCAGTTTTTATCCAGGCAAAAATCTTGGCGCCTGCGGGGAAGGCGGCGCGGTTGTGACTCAGGATGAAAACATTGCGAAAACTGTTCGTATGTTGCGCGACCATGGCCAGGTGAAAAAATATTACCACGAGATAGAAGGTTACAACGGAAGGCTGGATGCCATCCAGGCTGGCATTTTGAGAATCAAGCTCAAAAAATTGCAGGAGTGGAATAGTCTCCGAAGACAGGCCGCTGCCTGGTACTCTCAGCTTTTGTCTGGGGTGCCACAGGTAAGAATTCCTAAGCAGGCGGAATACGCCAGGAGTGTGTACCATCTCTATGTCATACTCGCAGAGGATCGGGATAAACTTATGAAATTCCTTTCGGCAAAGGGTATTGCAACAGGCATGCATTATCCGCTACCACTTCATCTCCAGCATGCATACAGGCATCTTGGACATAGTAAGGGAGACTTCCCTGTGTGCGAGGAAGTAGCCGCCAAGTTGCTCTCCTTACCCATCTTTCCAGAAATAACCCATGAACAGGTTATGTATGTGACAGACAGGATAAAAGAGTTTTACACCAATTAGATAGTATTCGTATTTTGCTGGACTTATAAGATTCGGATCAGCAGTTTAGTTCTTTCGGAGAAAGCCAATGATTAGAATAGGACTCATAGGATATGGATATTGGGGGCCGAACCTTGCTCGGAACTTCCATAACAATCCGGAAACCATGCTTGTTTCAATATGTGATTTTTCAATGGACCGTTTAAAGGCAGCTGCTAAGTTATATCCTTATGTTGATCTGATAAACAATGTCGATGATTTTTTCAAGGACACTCGTCTCGATGCGGTTGCTATAGCAACTCCTGTTTCCACCCATTTTGAACTGGCACAAAGGGCGTTAAAGGATCGCAGGCACGTCTGGCTTGAAAAGCCCATGGTGGAAAAAGTGGACCAGGGAGAGGCACTGATAGATCTGGCGTTAAAAGAAAACAAAGTGTTGATGTTGGATCACACCTTTATTTACACAGGTGCTGTGCGCAAAATAAAGGATCTTATAGTCCAAGGGGAAATAGGGGATCTTATTTATTATGATTCCACTAGGGTAAATCTAGGACTTTTTCAGGATGACGTTGATGTTATTTGGGATTTGGCTCCCCACGATATTTCAATTATGGATTATCTGATGCCTTTTAAGAAGATAGCGGTATCTGCTACCGGATCAAATTTTTATGGAAACGGTCCGGTACCTAAAGCAGTTTTGACCATTTTTATGGAAAATAATACTGTGGGGCACATTAATGTTAGCTGGGTTTCACCTGTCAAAATCAGGCAGACACTTATAGGTGGAACCTCCAAGATGATTCTTTACGATGATAACGAGCCAAGTGAAAAGATAAAGGTTTACGATAAAGGTGTGGAACTGGTTAAAGACAAAGAAGAACTTTATAAGTTGAAAGTGCAATACCGGGTGGGGGATATGTGGGCTCCCAAACTGGAAACCCATGAGGCCCTTTCCTTTGCTGTCAGTCATTTTGTAGACTGTATCCAAAATAATAAAACCCCTGAAACTGACGGTCTGGCCGGTCTGGAAACAGTCAAAATTCTAGCAGCAT
>JALXAE010000049.1 GCA_026992355.1 Syntrophobacterales bacterium
TGTTGTTACAGAAGATGAGTTATTAGAATATGTTAAGAATATAAAAACCGAGAAAAAGTATGGATATGTTCTGTTTAGAACGCTTGATTATCTTAATGATGTAAAGGTCGATGATAAGATCTTAAAAACTTATTATGATGCTCACAAATCAGAATACAAAGACCCAGAAAAAAGAAAAATATCTTATGTTTTCTTCAAAGTTAGCGATTTTGCCAGAAAGGTAACAGTAAGTGATCAAGAAATTAAGGATTACTATAATGATCATTTTCAGGAGTACAATGAAGAGAAAAAAGTCAGGGCAAGGCACATTCTGTTTAAAGTTCCTGTAAATGCATCAGAAAAGGAAATAGAGAAGATCAAGAAAAAAGCCAAAGAAGTATTAGAAATGGCTAAGTCAGGAAAAGACTTTGCTGAACTCGCTAAAAAATACTCTGAAGGACCAACTGCTAAAAAAGGTGGAGAGCTCGGTTATTTCACAAAGAAGGAAATGGTTCCGGAGTTTGCTAATGCTGCATTCAAGTTGAAACCCGGCGAAATTAGCGATTTGGTGCGCACGGAATACGGCTTTCACATAATCAAGGTTGAAGATGTAAAACCGGAGCGCCATAGGACTCTTGAGGAAGTTAAGGATGAAATAAAAAAGAAGATTGCCAATGAAAAGGCAAGAGATCTTGCTTTTGAAGCTGCGCGGGATTTTGCTGATGTTGCTTTTGCTGCAAGAGACATTGTTAAAGCAGCGAAAAACAGGTCTCTTACTGTGGTTAGCCCCGATAAATGGTTCAAAAAAGGTGATAAAATTGAAAACATGGAGGGAAGTAATAAAGTAATTGAAAATATTTTTAAGCTTCAGCCCGACGGGATTACCGATGTGATTGAGGTTGATGACGGCTTCGTTGTTGCTCAACTTAAGGCTATACAACCGGAGCGAATTCTTTCCTTTGAAGAGGCTAAGAAAAGGGTTGAAAGAGATTATCGTATGCAAGAAGCAAAAAAAATGGCCTACAATAAGGCTAAAGAGCTTCTAAGCATAGCGGTTAAAGATGGATCTTTAAAAAACGCCGCCACCTCTGGAGGATTTGAATATAAGGTTTCTGCCTTTATGAGTCGCATGAAGCCTGACTTTTCAATGGGGGTTTGGGGAAATCAGCTGGATGAATTGTTCATGCTGTCGCAGGAACAACCCTTTCCAGACAAGCCTCTGGAGGGTGTGTTGGGCTACATTGTGTGCCAATGGCTTAAAACTAAAGAACCAGACGATAAAAGTATCCAGGCGGACATAAAAAAATTTCGCCCTGCTCTTGAAGCCAGGTTGGCTGAGCTTTACTGGACAGGCTGGAAGAAGCTACAGGTTAAAAATGCTGATGTTGAAATTCTTCAGAAAATTTAGTCAAGCTTTTTGCCCATAGGCCACTCCTTCTCGAAATTCTTGACCCGACCCGAGGGGATTACGACTAGATGATGCCATAATTTGTCAACCTGTGCTTCTGTGTCTTCTAAAGTTGAAGAATTGTCTATGATCCAGTGTGACTTTGATCTTTTTTCTTCAATAGGGAGCTGCATTGACAAGGCTTGCACGGCTTCATCTATTGTTATGTTGTCCCTTTTTGCCAGCCTCTCTATCTGTACTTTCGGAGGCACATAAACCAGTATGATGAACGAGAAGAAATTATGGAGATTGACTTCAAAAAGAAGTGGAATGTCAAATATCTTTACAGTTTTAGGATTCAAACGAGTTTGCTCAAACCATAACCTTTCCATTGTTTTTACTATTTCGGGGTGAGTGATGGAGTTTACGGTTTTACGGAGGTCGGGGTTTTGGGCTATGGCTTTTCTGAGTTTTCCCCTTTTTAAATTGCCTTCCGAATCAAAAAAGGAAGGATCCAGAATTTTCACCAGTTTGTTCCAGCACTTAGTTCCCGGTTCCAAGATTTTTCGTGCTATTATGTCGGCATCTATGATATAAGCGCCACGTTTTTCGAGCATACGGGATACGGTGGTTTTTCCCGTTGCAATTCCTCCTGTTAAAGCGATTTTAGGGAGTGGACATGTGATGAATTGCCGACTGAAGGGCATTGCTGTTTCCATTGTTTTGTTTCATCCTAATCTAAACAAACTGGCCAGGACTTTGTTTTCTTTAAAATCCGCTATAAATACCGCAGAAAAAAAGCAATTGTTCAAAAGTTCCCACCTTTTTCTAGTTGATAATAGTGTCCCACCTTTGGGCAAGGGAGCTATAGAACCCATCATTTCAGAGAACTATTTTAACAACGATACTCTTCATACCTGGAGTTATTCCCCGATAGGCAAAAACACTGGCTATGGAGCAGCCCACAATTATGTAATTAATTCCCACTCTTTTCAATACCATGTTATTTTAAATCCCGATATTTATCTTGAGCAGGACGCT
>JALXAE010000050.1 GCA_026992355.1 Syntrophobacterales bacterium
ATCCAAAGCCTGCAACAATAAATTATCAACCGTCTGATCAAAGACGTGTAGGCTAATATCCTCAGTTACCTCCCCGGCAGCGCTCAGTACTTCACGGAATATCGATTTTAGATCAGCAATAAACCTTAATGCCTCAGAAGGCTTAAATTCCTGGACTGCTCGTATTCTTATTATGCGATCTAGAAAACTGTTTATGCCCTCTTGATCTTTATCAGCACTTACAAGCCAGTCAATTATTCCGTCAATTCCTTCCTTTATTGCCGACCCTACAGGGTTCAGAAAGGGATTCTTTTCAGAACGGACAAAACGGGCGGTTTCTTCAGGATATGTATCCAGAATGGTATCAAACCAGCGCTTCACTATTTGTTTACGATGCTTCGCAACAAGGTCTTCCCAGTTTTTCATATATCTATCCACCAGCCCTTCTTCAATTTCCAGGCAAAATGCCTTTTTCGAACCAGCAGTACCTAACTTTGATGCAATTTTCTCAATAGCTTATTTTTGATACCACCTTTACACCTCAGTGTACAAAAGGTCAAGACAATTCGTGACTTAAAGCACATTAACGCATTAGAATCACAAAGCTTTCAATATTTTTCTGAACAGATCGTTCTGTTCATCGGTTAACTTTGCAACGTTTCTGAGATAGTCAGAAACTTCTTTTAAATTCATTTTCAAGGCTTTTTCTGCCCATTCAAGATAGGTTTTTTTGTGTTCATCGTTGTGTTTTATCCAATGTTCGACTCTTTTTACCAGTTTTTCTGTTTCAGACATTTGTCCATGCTCATGATTTTCGTGATGGTTATGAATGTCATGCATTCCATTCCTCCATTTGGAAAACAAAGGCGGGTTTTTCCCGCCAATGAAATGTGTTGTTCAAGTGTAGATATTGCAATGTGGATTATCTATTATGCTGCCTTTTGCTCCTTTTTCAATTCTTTTAGGTTTTTTACTTTTTCAGGCACAGGTTGTTCATGAAAACAGGTAATACCACAGTACAAACACCTTGCACTTTCGTACAGAGCCTCATCTTCCGATATAGTTTGTTCTACTTCTGCAAAATTGTGAATTCTTTCCTCCACTGGAAGCTCGGGTTGATGGATCCTTGGCCTCTTTTCAACTCCTGACACATCTTCAAATTCGCTTTCTGGCAAATGTTTGCCTAGTAGAGCTTTTTCTGGAATTTCGGCTTTTCCGGTCATGAGATAGTTATGGATAGCAACGGCTGCTCTTCTTCCTGTTCCAACTGCCGATACTACCAGATCAGGACCAAGCATAGCGTCTCCTGCAGCAAAAATGTAAGGGATAGCAACAGATTGTAAGGTACGTTCGTCAACCTCAACTGTGTTCCATCTGGTAAGTGGAAGGTCCTTCAGACGTTCGTCAAGATCTTTAAAGGATACGTCCGGTGATTGGCCGATTGCAGTTATCACCATATCAGTTTCCAGTAGAGTTTCAGACCCTTCGATGGGTACAGGCCTTCGTCTTCCACTGGCGTCAGGTTCCCCAAGTTCCATCTTGAGATATTCAAGATGAGTTACATTACCCTCTTCATCTCCAAGTACTCTGTTTGGAGCGGCCAGAAAGTGAAATTTTATTCCCTCGTGTTCCGCTGCAACAATTTCTTCTTCATTTGCGGGCATTTCTTTCCTAGTTCTTCGATAAACTATCATTACGTCTTCCACGCCAAGGCGTTTCAAAGTTCGAACACAGTCGATTGCAGTATTGCCTCCGCCGATTACTACAGCTCGCTTGCCAAGAGGAGGAATATCACCTTGGGCGACCCTTGCGAGAAATTCGATTCCCGTGTAGCAACCTTTGAGATCCGCACCTTCAATTCTGAGACGGGTGTCCTTCCAGGCACCGACAGCTATTAAAATTGCGTCGTAGCCCGCAGCTACAAGAGACTGTAGGTTGAAATCTCGCCCTAGCCTCAGATTAGTCCGAGCCTCTATGCCAAGTTTTAATATACCTTCGATTTCCCAGTCCAATATCTTTTTAGGAAGCCTGTATTCTGGAATTCCGTATCTTAACATACCTCCAAGTTTAGGCATGGCTTCAAAGATAGTGACCTGATGTCCTAGTCTTCTGAGGAAATATGCCGCGCTAAGCCCAGCAGGACCTCCACCAATAATAGCAACTCGTTTGTCCGTTGGGGGTGCAATAGGAAGATCATATCGTCTTCCAGAGTTCATTTCATAGTCTGCGGCAAACCTTTTTAAATAATTTATCGCGACAGGTTCATCTACATACTGCCTTCTGCAGGCCGTTTCACAAGGCCTTGGGCAAACCCTACCAATGCTCAAAGGAATAGGATTTCGTTCTTTTATGGTAATGAGAGCTCCTTCATAATCACCTTCTCGTATTTTCTTTATGTATAGTGGAATATTAA
>JALXAE010000051.1 GCA_026992355.1 Syntrophobacterales bacterium
ATCAACCATTGATTAGTGTTGGAGGTTCTGCTGTCGCTAAAAGTATTGATTTGCAAGATAATGCAATACTTACTCTAAATACTTCATCAGCCGCAGGAACAACTCTTGAAGTTGCTGATGATGTAATTGAGGTAAAATCTACTGATGGAGATGCTCATATGGGCGGTGAAGATATCGATCAGGAGATTGTGAAATGGATTGGTGCTGAATTCAAGAAAGAGGAAGGTATTGATATTACTACTGACATGCTTGCACTGCAAGCAGGAAAACCGCTGTTGATTTACGATTCAACAAAAGAAGGAACGTTCCGTTCCTAATAATCAATTTTTTAGTTGTTTTGTCAAAAAGGACTGAGCGTGCTCAGTACTATACTAAAAATAATCATGCTGGTTGGTGGGTTGTGTGCTGTTTTGAGCACTTGTAAGCCAACAAATGGGTATAAATGGACCAGCCAGAAGCCTTTAAGTATTCGAGAAGTTAGGCGAATATGTGCTAAGAGTGGATTATGTAACAACAGATATTGTTGTGAAGGTAAAACAGTTACGGTTATAGGTTACCTAGATTTTGTAAATATATTTGACAAGAAACATTATCCAAATCTTCCCTACCAAAAATTTCGTATCATCGATGGTTTAAATATTCCTGAATCCACAAATCCATGGAAAGATTATTCTGAATTTCTCGAAGTTTTTGTCACCGGTAGCGGTTCTGAAGATCTCTTTGAGAAAATCAGCAACATGAAAGGTCTGCCTCTCAAACAAATTGTTGTCACCGGCACAATTAAAGGGTTCAATGCCTATACCAATTCTGGTTACTCCAGGGAAATATATTTAGAGGCAATGCCAGATAATATCTTAATAAACAACTAGTTAAAAAAACTTATCATTACGTGAAGGGAGGAGATATCTAGCAATACAAAGGTTTTGACCGCAGGAAGAAATTTTGACTTATTGTCAAACCATGGAAAATTGAGGTGAGTGGGTAAGAAAATATATAACTTTTTAGCGGTAAAGGAGACAATAAATGGAAAGAATATGGCATTACTACTTTAAAAGGCGTTTTTTATGTTTAGCCTATGTCGGTGTGTTTGTTTTATGGTTAATGTGCTTTATTTCAGAAGCAAGGGTTATTACCCCCAACGAGGCTATGGAGGTGGCGGAAAACTTTGTTTCCCATATAATCAGTAAGGATGGGAGCTGGGGGGGAGCAAAAGATGCCTATATTGCAAGTTCAGTTGAAATAAAAGCGCGGGGAAAAGTTTTAGGATACTTTTTCTCCGTCGAGCCCCAGGGTTATATAGTGGTATCAAAGATAACTCAGATGTCTCCAGTTAAATTTTTTTCCACCTCGTCGAATTTAGATATTAATAATACCAAGGGAATGGCAGATCTTATCAAGGATGTGCTCGGAGCAACCATAACATCCCTGGAACGAAAGTATGGAGATTTAGGCAATGTGCCTGAAACAATAGGCAGTGACCCCGATCGTACATTAAAAGTATGGGATTGGCTTTTGGGGAAAGGACCCGAGCCAAATGGTGAAAACTACACAACTAGTGGGCCATTGTTACAAAGAGAATCAAGAGAGATTGAAGCTTCGATGTTACCTGATAGCGCCAATGCATCCTTTGATTCTGGACTAGCAGACCCAACAACAGGTCCCTTACTCTCCACTAGTTGGCATCAGGGAGATCCATATAACTATAATTGTCCAAATGGAGATGGTGGAAGAACTATTGTAGGTTGTGTTGCCACTGCTGCTTCTCAGATTATGAAATATTGGAATTACCCGCTATCGGGAACGGGAAGCCACAGCTACACGTGGAATGGGGATCAAAGTTGTGGAGGAACAACTGCGGGACAGACCCTGTCAGCTGATTTTAGTGACAGTTACGACTGGGAAAACATTTTAAATTCTTACGGCGGATCTTACAGCGATACTCAACGTGACGCTGTTGCTGAGCTGTGTTATGAGGTAGGTGTAGCCTTTGAAATGGATTACGGAAGATGCGGTTCTTATGCTTACACCGGTGACGCTGTTACTGTATTCCCAACGTACTTTAAATATGCAAATACGACTTCCAGAAAAAATCGTAGTGACTATACAACCGATCAAGATTGGTTTAATGAAATACGAAAAGAATTTGACAACCCATTACCCAGACCCCTGCAATACCGAATATATAGGTCTGGCTGGGGTGGGCACAGTATAGTTTGCGATGGTTATAGAGTTAATGGCACTAATTATATCCATCTTAATTACGGATGGGGCGGAAGTTCAGATGGCTGGTATTCGTTGGGTAATATTCCCTGTGGCTCGGCAACATGTGATCCCAATTCTGAGTACGCCGTTTTCGGTATTCAACCAAGAAACAGGCTT
>JALXAE010000052.1 GCA_026992355.1 Syntrophobacterales bacterium
CCCTCCAGATGAATACGATAAACAAATATCTGTAATTATACAGGTTTTTCAAAAGCGGCTCTTTAAATTTCAAAATTCGCCCTCCTAACAGGCAATTCTCTAACCTGGCTGCAATTATCTTTTACAACAAAGAAGACACTTTTCAAAGCTTAGACAAAATTAGTTTGTAACTTGTAAATGACGGGCATGAGATATTACTTACTTACTTACTTACTACAGGTGGGAGGTTCATAGAACCTAAAAAATCATTTTGATTTCGTCCCTCGACCTATATTCCCTTTAATTGCTGTTATGAACTTCTCCATGTCCGTAAGATTGGCATGCATTATGTCGTAAACCAGCCGATAGTCAATGTCCCAATAGAGGTGTACCAGTCTATTTCTGAATCTACACATAGCGGAGAGGCTCCGAGCTAGTTCAGGGGTAATAAAGCCCATATCTCCTAAAATCTCAAAGCAGTGACTATAGCTATGGGGAACCTTTTTTAGTTTTTTTGCTACCAGATGATAGCATATATTTATGCACGCTCCGATAGCAATGAGCAATCTAGATCTTACAATGTCCTGGTAATCTTCATTTGCGAGAAAGCTATCTAAGGACAATTCACCCAGCTTTTTCAGTCTGCCTATCGATTTCTCAATATCTTCAATCGCCCTAAATATCCGGTATTCATTAACTTGACTCACTATACGCTTCCTTAGTGTAATGTTCAATTATAGGCTTAATATCCATGAATTCTCTAACTACCCTGGTTACAAAATCTGCATAAACATTTTCGTCTCTACAAAATATCAACTCCCCCGTTACAACATGGTAGGAAAAAGTAACAGGCGCTTTGTTGATTATCCGTATATCCAGGGGAATATGCGTGCTCAGGGTTTTACTCAACTTATCTTCCAACTCAAATTCGTAAAGACCAGAAGGGGATTCCTTACCAACTACAATTCCAATATCTATATCTCTAAAGGGTCCATCTTCCAGAAAAGAACCATAAAGAAAAGCAACAAGAATGTGCCTTTCCTGAGATAAAACCTCTCGTATTTTTTCCACTATTTGCTTTTTGTCGGCTTTTTTTAAGAAAAAAGTTTTTATTTCCCCATTAGCAGTATCCTTTCCATTGAATTGTTTAACGTACGCATTATGGGAATTGCGCAAAGACATCATCACAAACCCTGTAGCTCTCCTGAAACAAAAGCCCAATTGTTCTCTTTTTTAGAGCCAATCAAAGCACTTCCAGTTTCTTCGACAAGATGCCAATAAGTAAAATAGCTGCTCCTGTCGTAATGGCGCTGTCCGCAATATTAAAGGCTGGCCAGTGATAGCTACCCACATAAAAATCCAGAAAGTCAATGACATAACCATACATCACTCTATCAATCAAATTCCCAATGGCTCCGCCCAATATTAACCCAAAGGCTACAATAAAAAGGGGAGCGGGATTTTTCAACCTGATAACGACAAGATGAAGAACATAGATAGCAATCAGGGAAATTCCAACCAGAATCACCTGTTTAATTTGATTTGGTTCCCCGGAAAAAAGGCTAAAGGCAATACCGGTATTTCTTGCTTTAACAATGCGAAAAAACCCTTTTATTACGTCAATATAATGGTAGTGAAGAGAGGACTCAATAAGCCACTTCGTTATACGGTCGACTATTATTATAAAAAGTCCTACTCCCCAAAAAACCATCAGTTTCTTTGTCTTATTCATAAACTTTTAAACTCACGATTTTGACACTTTACGCCGAAACAACATGATAACACCTGCTGCAAATAGTAGGATGATCGTCAAAAGTTCCGACGGATTTGTCCCGAACCCAACAGCGCTCACATTTTTCGCCATCGGCAAGGTCAGCCTTCGCAACTAGTCCTGGTAGTTTCTCACCTTCCACAGACAATTCATCCCCTTCTAATTCTTCCCGGGGAACAAACCTGAGATCAGATACAATAAACACGCTCCTAAGAAGGTCCTTATCCCCCTTAAATTCTTCAAAAACCTCCGAAGGAAGAGCAAGAAATATGCATGCCTCAAGAGAATGGCCTATTATTTTGCTTTGTCTGGCTTTTTCAACAGCTCTTGCTACGTCTGATCTAATGGCAAGGATTGTTTCCCACCTATCCGCCAGCTCCTCATTTATCCAGCTTTCAACAACGTCCGGAAGAGCCTCTTCATGAATGGAAAGATGTTCCTTTTCTCCCGGAACATATTTCCAGGCCTCTTCTGAAGTAAAAGATAAGATCGGTGCCATGAGCTTCAATAGGGTTACAAGAATATTGTAAATGGCAGTTTGCGCAGATCTTCTGGCTTTACTCGCTGGTGGGGAAGTGTACAGGCGATCTTTCAATACATCCAGATAGAAAGCACTAAGATGAACAACACAGTAGTTATGAATAGCGTGATACGCTTTAAAAAATTCATAGCGAGAATATGCTCTTCTGCACCTCTTAACAATATTTTGCAATTCATGCAGGGCATATCTGTCTATTTCTTCCATATTTTCGTAGTCTACGGAATCCTTTTCAGGGGAAAAATCATAGAGATTTCCAAGAAGAAATCGGCAGGTATTTCTTACTCTACGGTAGGCTTCACTCAGCCTTTTAAGAATGTCCATGGAAATTCGAATGTCGTCCCGATAGTCTTCTGCCGCTACCCACAATCTCAAAACTTCAGCGCCGTATTTATCAATCACCTCCTGGGGATAGATAACGTTCCCCAGAGATTTGGACATTTTGTAGCCCTTGCCGTCAACAACAAAGCCATGGGTAAGTACTGCCTTATAGGGGGCTCTTTCCCGAGTTCCAACAGACTCGAGAAGACTCGAATGAAACCAGCCCCTGTGCTGGTCGCTGCCTTCCAGATACAGATCTGCGGGAGAGCGCAACTCAGGTCGCTTCTCCAAAACGGCGGCATGAGAAACCCCGGAATCAAACCACACGTCCAGTATATCTGTCTCTTTCCTGAAATTTTTGCCGCCACAATCAGGGCACTTAGCACCATCTGGTAGCAGCTCATCAACAGAAAGGGTAAACCAGCAATCGGCTCCTTCTTTTTCGAAAAGATCTACAACCCGATCAAAAACCGCCTCATTCGCAAGTACTCCTCCACAATCATTACAGATAAAAACCGTAATTGGCACCCCCCAGGCCCTCTGACGAGATATACACCAATCAGGCCTGTTTTCTATCATGCTGTAAATACGGTCCTTTCCCCAATAGGGAATCCATTCCACCTGGTTAATACATTCCAGAGCTTTCTGTCTCAAACCCGTCTTATCCATAGAAATGAACCACTGCTCTGTGGCTCTGAAAATCACGGGCTGCTTACAACGCCAGCAATGAGGATAACTGTGAGAAAGCTTGTCCTCCTTAATTAAAGCACCAACTTCCTTTAGCTTCTGGCTGACCATCGGATTGGCATCAAAAACTATCGTACCGGCAAAAAAGGGGACATCTTTTGTAAATCTTCCATCGTCATCGACGGGGGAATAAATATCCAGGCCATATTCCAGAGCGACTTCGTAGTCTTCACGACCATGACCCGGGGCGGTATGAACACAGCCGGTACCAGAATCAAGCGTAACGTGGGTACCAAGAACAATAATGGAATCTCTATCTATGAAGGGATGTTTGCACGCAAGCCTTTCCAGCTCTTTGGCTGCAAATTTCTTAACAATCTTATAATCACTTATACCAAACTCGCTCATGCACTGTTCCAGGAGACCTTCAGCAAGTATCCACACCTCGCTGTCGTTTTCATGTTTTACCTTGGCGGCCACGTATTCAAAGTCAGGATGAAGAGCTATAGCTAAATTGGATGGAATAGTCCATGGTGTGGTGGTCCATATAATCACACTGACCTTTTTGCCCTGCAGTTCAGGAAAGCTTAACAGCTCATCTTCTTTAAATGGAAACTTTACATAGATTGATGGTGATTCATGATCGTAATATTCAACTTCCGCTTCTGCCAGAGCCGTCCGGCAATGAATACACCAATAAATCGGTTTTTTTGCCTTAATTACGCTACCATTCGCAAAGAATTTTCCAAGCTCCCGGGCAATTGTGGCTTCATAGTCATAGGACATGGTGAGATACGGGTTTTCCCAGTCTCCAATTACACCCAGCCTTTTGAATTCGTCTCTTTGAATGTTTACAAATTTTTCGGCATAATTTCGACAATACTGCCTGACTTCAGCAGGGGACATATTTTGCTTTTTAGCGCCAAGTTCTTTGTCAACCTGGTGTTCAATTGGCAAACCATGGCAGTCCCATCCGGGCACATAAACGGCATCAAAACCGCTCATTTGCCTGGATTTCACTATCATATCCTTAAGAATCTTGTTCAAGGCAGTTCCTAAATGTATGTGTCCGTTAGCGTAGGGAGGTCCATCATGAAGAATGAACAACGGTTTCCCCTTGCTCTTTTCCCGAAGTCTTTTATACAGATTGATGTCCTGCCAGAACTTCAGTATTTCAGGTTCTCGCTTTGCCAGGTTAGCTTTCATAGGAAAGTCGGTTTTCGGAAGATTTAAGGTTTGTTTGTAATCCATGGCTTCCATCCCCTTTAATTTTCAATTAATCAGCCCCAATCAGAACTTTTCATTGATAGCACAGCAAAGATGCAAGTCAAGGCATAAGGATTTTTGGATCTGACACTCTCTGCTTCTGAATTTCTTAAAAAATCTAAATCTATTGATTTGAGTCAATGAGGTTTCCAAGAAAATCTTTATTTGTATAATTAACTCATGATTTTGATGAACCAAAAAACAAAGGAGGTTAAAGATGTTTTGTTATCAGTGTGAACAGGCTGCAAAGGGAGAAGGTTGTACCAAAATAGGAGTCTGTGGAAAACAACCAGATGTAGCAGCACTTCAGGATCTTTTGACTTACGCTCTGAAAGGACTGGGTCTTGTTGCAGAAGCAGCCTGGAAGATGGGAATTAGTGATAAGGAGACAAACGTTTTCACTTGCGCAGCCTTATTCTCGACACTGACCAACGTGAACTTCGACCCAAATCGTTTTCCTCCTCTCATTAACAAAGCCGTTGAGCTCAGAGAAAAGCTCAAAGAAAAAATAAAGGCCGCTGGCGGAAATGTAGAGTTTCAGCATGACGCAGCAAACTTTCAACCTGCTTCCACTTTGGATGGCATGGTTAAACAGGGAGAAGAGCATGGGTTTTTGAGTAACGGAGACGAAAATCCAGACGTCAGGTCATTAAAACATGCCCTCATTTTCAGTATGAGAGGTGTCGCGGCTTATGCCCACCACGCCGAAATTCTTGGCAAAGAAGACGATGCAGTCTACCGGGATATTCATGAAGCTATGGCATTTACGTTGAAAAAAGATGCTACCCTTGAAGAGGCAGTGGAATGGGTTCTTCGTTCCGGAAAGACAAATTATAGAGCGATGGAGCTTCTGGACGCAGCTCACACCGAAACTTATGGTCATCCGGTCCCCACAAAGGTTCCCCTGGGTCATAAGAAGGGTAAGGCTATTTTAGTTTCGGGCCATGATTTGAAAGATCTTGAAGAGCTTTTGAAACAGACGGAAGGAAAGGGAATTTACGTTTACACTCATGGTGAGATGCTTCCGGCTCACGGGTACCCCGGACTTAAAAAATACGAACACTTCTATGGGCATTACGGAACGGCATGGCAAAACCAGCAAAAAGAGTTTGCAGCATTTCCCGGCACAATTTTGATGACTACAAATTGTATTCAGAAACCAAGGGAAACCTATCAGGACAACATCTTCACAAGCGGTCTTGTGGGATGGCCCGGTGTGACTCACCTTGAAAATCGAAACTTTGAACCCCTTATCAAACGAGCTCTAGAACTCCCGGGTTACCCCGATGATTCAAATGGAAAATCGGTAATGGTCGGTTTTGCCAGGAACGCAATTCTAAGTGTTGCAGATAAGATAATTGAGGCTGTAAAAGCCGGGAAAATCAGACACTTTTTCCTGGTTGCCGGGTGTGATGGAGCAAAACCTGGTAGAAATTACTACACCAAGTTTGTGGAAATGGTGCCCGAGGATTGTATAGTGCTTACTCTGGCCTGTGGAAAATTTAGATTCTTCGATATGGATCTTGGAACAATCGACGGCATTCCTAGACTTATAGACATAGGTCAGTGCAACGACGCATACTCAGCCATACAAATTGCTCTGGCTCTCGCAAATGCCTTCAACTGCGGTGTGAATGATTTACCTCTTTCGCTCATACTTTCCTGGTACGAACAGAAAGCTGTGGCTATTCTCATGACGCTTCTTGCTCTGGACATCAAAAACATCAAGCTTGGACCCTCACTTCCGGCTTTTATCACTCCAAACGTTTTGAATTTCCTTGTTGAAAAATACAATATAAAGCCCATTTCAACACCGGAAGAAGATCTTAAAGAGATACTTGGTGAATAATTTCTAACTACTGGGTGGCAGGTAATTTGCGCAATTTATTTACCTGCCACCTGGCCCTTGGAGTTTAAAATGCCCATACCAGGAAATCTTCTTACAACGGCTATGGCTGTTATGCCTCATCGGGATCCGGACAAAGCCCTAGAAATTGCTCTTTCTCTCGATATTCCCTTCTGGCCTCAGCTTCCACTTTTGAATTACTATGAAGATATGTATGTCCAAGCATCAGAACACTTTCCGGGTATTGTGCTAGATGTAGAAAACCGGAAACTTGGCTTTTCTACTGAAAAATTCATGGACGAACTCCCGGAAGTTCTGGAGCGATTTGACGATGAAGAACTTTTTGACATAAGTCCAACCTATTCAGTTGTTTATCACAAATTTCTCAACATGAATCTATCAGGGTTTGAAGCAATAAGAGGTCAGATCGAAGGGCCGGTAAGCTTTGGCTTTAATGTTCAGGATGAAAACGGAAGACCCATATTGTTCAATGATGAAGTTCGCTCTTTCATGCTTGAATTTATGGCCAAAAGGGTCAACGTCCAGCTGAAAAAACTCAAACAAAAAAATCCTAACGCCTTTATGTTCGTGGACGAGCCTGGATTGCAGTTCATCTTCAGTGCTTTAAGCGGATATGATGCAATTCAGGCTCACAAAGATATGGAATATTTCTTTTCACTCATTGAACGCCCCAGAGGAATCCATCTTTGCGGAAATCCTGACTGGGATTTTCTGCTAAACCTTGATCTAGATATTCTGTCTCTCGATATGTATTCAAATGGGGAAATATTCGTATCCTACGGGAAATCTATAAAGGGTTTTCTGGAAAGAGGTGGTATTCTGGCATGGGGAATTGTGCCTACAAATTTTGAGCCATTTGAAAAAGAATCTATTTCCAGTTTGGAAGACCGCCTTGTAAATCTCTGGAGGGACACAGCTAAAGCAACAGGAATAGAGTTGGAGGAACTGCTGTCTAGAAGCTTAATATCACCTGCCACATGCTGCCTGGTGAACCCTGATGGGACTCTAACAGTTGAAAAGGCTTTCAATATTGTCCGAATATTGTCTTTAAGACTCAGGGAAAGATTCAATCTCGACTAATTTTTTCTATCTTTACTGATGATAATGGAATTTCCAGCAATCGTTTTGCAGAAGGTAGCCAGTCCAAACCAAGCTCAGAAACTAGCATGGCGGCAAACATCAGTCCGGCTCCGACAATTCCCCAGTACCCCAACCTTTCTCCAGAATAAAAGTAGGCAAATACTGCTGCAAAAACAGGTTCCATACAAAACATTATGGCTACATGAGAAGGAGTCGTATATCTCTGGACATAGGTCTGAACCAAAAAGGCTATTACCGTGGCAAAAAGTACGCACACTACCAAAGCTCTTAAGGTTCCCGGATAGTAATGCAGAAGAATCTCGCCTTTGAAAAAGGCTACGGCTGAACTTACCAGCCCCACCGTAAGCAACTCAACAGCAGTAAGCCACAAAACATCTGAGCTTTGCGTGTATAAATCTGTTAGTAGCACCTGAAAGGCTATGCATATCGCACACCCAAGTACAATAATGTCCCCGAAATTTATGTTCATCTTTCCTCTTGTAGTGAGAAAAAATAAACCGGATACCGCTAAAACCACGCCAACCCATATATGAAAGGCAACCTTTCTCCTGAACATTAAGAGTTCACAAAAAGGTACAAACACCACATTTAGCCCTGTGATAAAAGCTGTGTTGGAGGCACTTGTGAATTTCAAACCAACGGTCTGAAAAGCAAAGGCTCCGAATAGAAATAGGCCAAGGATGACGCCCTGCCTTAACACCTTCGAATTCAAACCGCTCATCCTGAAACAGGAAATGCCCAAAAGAATAAGACCGCCCGATAAAAATCTCTGACCAAGGAAAGTAAAAACATCTATGTTTTCAATCGCTTCTTTCACAAGGGCAAAGGTGGTTCCCCAAATGAAGGCAACGATAAGAAGCATGCCATCGGCCACGTACCGGTTGGATACCAGTCTGGATGAAGGTAATTTCATTTATGTAAACTCATCATTTTAGTGTAATAGGCCTTCTTCCTATAGACTAGGTCCGAAATCAATGCAAGGTAAGAAATGTCTTGTATTTCGAAACATTTTTGCTAATTTGCAAACTTACAGTGTCCCGTAGAAATCAGACGGCGGCTTAATAGGTAGCAAGGAGTTGACATGAGAGATAAGATTGAAGCCGTTGAGGCTGTATGTCCAAAATGCGGACAAACCTTACTTGTTTATTTACCAAAGGAAGAAATACCAAAATGTTCAAAGTGTAATGTTCAGATGGTTATAAAAGAACTCCTGGATGAGGGGAAATCTTATTAATGAACTTTTAACTTTTAAACACAGAGAGGAGGTTAAATTATGAAGCGATTTGGCAAGTGGGTTTTTGTTCTGGCATGTTTAACAGCTTTTATGGCTTTTAATGTTTATGCCGCAGATTTTGAACTGGCTAAGAAATCCACTCTGGAACAAATTCTAAAAAGAGGTGAACTTAGAGTGGGTTTCGAAGCGGGTTATATGCCTTTTGAAATGACAGATAAAAAAGGCAATTTTATTGGTTTTGACATTGACATCGCGAAAGAAATGGCCAAGGCAATGGGCGTTAAATTCGTTCCTGTAAACACCGCATGGGACGGTATTATTCCAAGTCTCATTACTGGAAAATTTGACATTATCATGAGCGGTATGACCATCACTCAGGAAAGAAACCTTAAGGTAAATTTCGCCAACCCTTACATTGTTGTCGGTCAAACTATTCTTCTCAACAAAAAATGGGAAGGAAAGGTAAAATCTTATAAGGATCTGAATGATCCCAAATTCACGGTAGTATCAAAGCTTGGAACCACCGGAGAACAGGCAGTAAAACGCCTTATCCCCAGGGCTAAATATAAATCCTTTGAGACGGAAACTGAGGCGGCCATGGAGGTACTCAACGGTAAGGCAGATGCTTTCGTTTATGACCTACCCTACTGCGCTGTTTTCTATGCACAACACGGAAAAGATAAGCTCGTTTTCTTAGACAAACCCTTTACTTATGAGCCTCTGGCATGGGCAATCAACAAGGGTGATCCAGATTTCCTCAATTGGCTGAACAACTTTCTGCGTCAGATTAAAAACGACGGTCGCTATGACTATTATTATAAAAAATGGTTTAAAAGCACCGAATGGCTGAAGAATGTTCAATAATTAAGGTGGAATAGACGTTATCTGACATCCGGGATTTGTGGTAAGGGCACGAAGGTTACTTCGTGCCCTTTTAATGGGAGCTCAAGGAGGTTGCAAAAATTTAAAAATGACAGCTAATAAGGCAAAAAAACATTCCTATCCTCATTATTATCTGTGGATATGCGTCTTCTGGGGAGTTATCGCGCTTGGTATTATTGTACTTTACGTGTCAACACTTAAAATAGAATATGTATGGAGATGGTACAGGGTTCCTCAGTACTTTTTGTATAAGGCTTCAATAGAAATTCGTTCAGATATAGACGGAGACGTAAAGTCCATAAAATCCGAAGGTGGACAGATAATAGTTAAAATTGAAGGGCCATCGGGATCAGAAACCTACAAAGTTAAAGGCAAGGGTGACGTGAGGGTAAGTGAGGGAGACCACGTTTTTACCGGAGACGTAATTGCAACCTATCAAAAATGGAAACCAGGAATACTGTTATATGGTCTCTACACTACCCTTAAAGTCAGCATCATCGGGATAATATTTGGGATAATTATAGGTCTTGTGGCAGGTCTTGCCAGGATATCTGAAAACCCGGCCTTCAAATGGTGGTCTATAATTTACATAGAGATCATAAGAGGGTCACCTCTCCTAGTCCAAATTTTTATATGGTACTTCGTGCTTGGAACATTAATTAATACCATCTTGGCAAGAGAAGGACTGCAGCAGCTTCCGCCTCTTTATTATGGTATAGCTTCATTGGCCTTTTTTGCAGGTGCTTATGTGGCAGAAATTGTAAGGGCGGGAATACAATCCATACATCGGGGTCAAATGGAAGCAGCAAGATCTCTGGGAATGAGTTATGCGCAGGCAATGCGATACGTAATTCTACCTCAAGCCTTCAGAAGAATACTTCCGCCACTTGCCGGTCAATTCATCAGCCTAATAAAGGATTCATCCCTTCTCGGCATAATTGCCATACGAGAATTAACAAAAGCAACCAGAGAAGTCGTAACTACGAGTCTTCAACCATTTGAATTGTGGTTCGTTTGCGCTCTTTTATATCTGATTCTTACTTTTGGGCTGTCCATGCTAATGCAGTACCTTGAGAGGAGGATGATTGTATCGTGATTCGGGTAGAGCATGTTTCCAAGACGTTTTATGTGCCTCAGGAGGTAAAAGCGCTGGACGATGTGTCCTGCGAAATAGATAAAGGGGAAGTAGTTGTTATAATTGGACCATCTGGTTCGGGAAAAAGTACTTTGTTGAGGTGCCTTAACAGGTTGGAGTTTGCCGATTCCGGTCATATTTACATAGATGGCATCGATGTGCTAAGTCCCAGGACAGATATTAATAAGCTGAGAGCAGAAGTTGGCATGGTTTTTCAGTCTTTCAACCTTTTCCCCCACAAAACAGTGCTTGAGAATATAACTCTCGCACAACTGGTAGTTAGGAAGCGAAAAAAGGAAGAGGCCGTAGAAAAAGCCATGTTCCTGCTGGAAAAGGTGGGCATACCAGAAAAAGCTGATGCTTATCCGGACCAGCTATCGGGCGGTCAGCAGCAACGTGTGGCAATTGCAAGGGCTCTTGCAATGGATCCCAAAATTATGCTTTTTGATGAGCCCACATCAGCACTGGATCCGGAGATGATTGGCGAGGTTCTGGATGTCATGAAGACTTTAGCCCGGGAAGGTATGACAATGGTTGTCGTTACTCACGAAATGGGATTTGCCCGTGAAGTAGCAGATAGGGTAATCTTTATGGACCACGGGAAAATAGTTGAAGAAGGTACACCGGAACATTTTTTTACGAACCCAATTCATGAACGAACGAAGCTCTTTTTGAGCCAGATACTATAACTTTCTTATAATTGATAATGTTTCATCGGGATCCACGAATAAACAAATGGGAAACAATGAGAAAACAGGTTAACCTGGAGAAACTTTCAAAACTACTGTCGGATATTGAAGAAGGAATCTCCAGAATAGAACAAATAACGAATAAGTATCCTGACGAAGAACTTGCAACGAATGATATTTTAATAGATGCCCTTAAATATTCCATTATCGTGATTGCTGAAGCCATGTCCAATGTTCTTCAACATTTACTGGCAAAAATATTCAAAAATAGCGTGGATAGTTACGCCGATGTAATTGAAAAAGCTATGAAAAGGCAAATTTTGTCCAAAAGCTTGTATGTAAAGTTAAAACCGTTCTTTAAATTTAGGAATCTCTTGATACACGGATATTGGAAAACTGACAATGAATTGTTCCTGAAACACTTGAGAGAAGGGGTTGCAGATTTCAAGGAGTTTACAAGTGAGATAGAAGCATTTGTCAGGAAATCATATTTTTCGCCCACTAGAGAATGAAACCTTGATATCTCGCTTTTTTTATAGATTTAGGAAATTCAACACAATATGAATCTGGCTCCCAAGAGAGAAGAAATAATAAAAAAGCTGAAAAAATATTTTTCGAACAGGGGAGATGTTGCGGCGGCTTACCTTTTTGGATCCCTGGCAATGAATGAACCTGTAGCAAACGATGTTGACATATTGGTTCTCGCTGCAAGAGATGCAAATCCTGATGATGTCTGGTTTTCAATTCTTGCTGACCTTTGCAAAATCCTTTCTCTTCCGGAAGAAAAGATAGATGTGATACCTTTTTCTCTCGACGAAATCCAAATAGAAATAATTTATGATGCTGTTGAGAACGGCGTGCTTTTAGTTGAAAAAGATGAAGATTATTTAGGCGACATGCTGGACGCACTTTCTTCTCGAATGAAAGAAACAGAGATAATAAGAGCTCGCAGACTTCAACTCATACTTGAGGAATATTCAGCCCCTTCCAACAAAAATTCGGACCAGTAGTCTTCGTAATTCAACTAGTAAAACAGTTAACTAAATATACCTGTTCCCGAGATCGTTTATAACGTCTTCGACACTTTCATATTCTCCTTCTTTTTTTAGATCTTCCAGAGCTCGTTCTAGTTTTGTTCGAAGTGATAAATCATTCAGCTGACTTACTCTCCTTAGCGCTCCTCCCCTTCTTCCCAATCTGAAAAGGAGTCTTTCGTGATCAGGTAAATTAAGGTAGTCATCAATCACCTTTAACATCTTTGGTTTATCCTGAGGAAAGGTGCCCTCCACGTCTTCAAGCAGATTCATGATATGGTCGGAGGTTAGTGTGCTTGTAATGCCTTCCAGATTTTCAATCATAAGGCGTATTTCTCTTACCACTTCGTCGTCGTGCAGAGGAACGAATTTATCTGTTTTAACATCTTCGGCAAGAGGCACAAAATCTGGTATTCTGAGACTTCTCAATCGAATGAAATGGGGATTTATCTCGTTTAAAACCCTGGCAGTTTCAAGGGCGTGTTCGCGGCTGTAATTCCTTCCCCCAAGACCGGGCATTATGTATTCCGAAAGGGTCATTCCGGCTTCTATTACCTTTCTCCCTCCTTCAATGTGTTGCGAAGCAGTGACACCTTTCTTTACCAGCTTAAGAACCGTGTCGCTTCCGCTTTCAAGACCCACATGGATTCTATCCAGTCCAGCATCTTTCAACATTTTAAGTTCCTCAATAGTTTTTCTTGCCAGGGTACTGCTTCGGGCATAAGAAGTTATGCGGGTAATACCGGGGATTTTTTCCTTAAGGTACGAAATGGCTTCGGCAAGTTCATCGGTTTTCATAATCAGACTATTTGCGTCCTGAATAAAAACATGGCCTGTACCCCAGTACATCCAAGCCGCTATGTGACGGTGGCACTCATTCGCTCGAGGATCAATCATTAGTTGTTGCACTACAGCGGGTGTGATTTCACCGCCTTCTCCTAAAGACCACGACAGCGTTCTAATTTCTTCAACAATCTTTGCGGCATTATCAATGTCTCTTTTTATTTCCGCAAGAGACCTCCTGCTAAACTTCGTACCTTTATAGACCGGGCAAAAGGTACACCTATTCCATGGACAGTTTCTCGTAAATCTTAGAAGCAGACTTGTGGCTTCACTTGGGGGCCTAATTGGTCCTTGTTCAAAAATTAGACCTTTGCTTAACACAGACATAAAACCTGTATCCTCCTGCGCTTTTTCCTTGAGTATTTTCCTCAATTGAACAATATAAGACCGCAAAGTTCGTAATGCAAACATGGGAAAAATTCAGGAGGATCAATGAGCGATAAAATTACAGCCGTATATCTCATGGTATGGAAGTCCGAACTTACCCCTGAAGATGGCGGAAGCTATGAAGGTCCACTTAAAAGACAGCGAGAATTTCTTGTCAAGCAAATGCAGGAAAAATGGAACATACCAATAGACGACAATGTTCGCTTTTATACCAGTCGCAGGGATCTTTTTATGGATATAGAAAGACATGCGGTTAAAAAACTGGTTGTCTATAGCCTTGATAGGCTTGGGGCGACTAAGGACGAAATTGACGGAATACTTTTTGAGCTAGGTGCAGAAGGAATAGAATTGCTTGTAGCAAAGGAGTAAAAAATTTTTGAGGTAGATTGGAAGGGCACATCATTTGTGCCCTCCCTGCGAATTGAGCAACTAAGCAGCATCGTAGCCAAAGGAAACTTCTGTTTCGTTGTTCCATCCATCCCATAGAAAATTCAGTTCTTCGCCCTTGGCAATTACTCTGAAAGCATACCTTACCTGCTCTTCGTAAAAGAAACAGTAGGGCGCCGGAGTGTTTATGTTTCCATTCAGTGAATAGACCTCAGCAGGACAAGGAGCGCCACAAAAATGTCTGATAGCGCATTTGTTACAGGGCTCAAAATTTTCAACTTTTCGGGACGTTACAATCTGAAAGGGCTTTGACCTCAAAGCTTCATTTATAGATCCGCTGAATATGTTACCCCCACAAAACTCCGAAAATCCTACAAACTCACTACAGGGAAACATATCGCCCCTTGCCGAGATCGCAAAGAAACATCGTCCACCTCCACAGGGGGAGATGTCGCACATTAGTCTTCTGGTTGTTGGTCCCAGGATCCCAGCCAGAACATTAGCAAAGTTTACAACTACTATTTTGAAGTTTCTTTTAGCAAAAATTTCCTGTGTTCTGTCCAGAGCCTCAAAGAAATAACGGGCTAGAATATCATCATCGGGTTTAAGCTCCCGGCCACCCTTTTGAGTGCACCTTACCGGATTGAACATTACCATCCCCACGCCATGATCGGCATAGAAATCAACCATTTGGGGAAGTGTATGAACATTCAGTTTGGAGACAGTGGTTATAACATTGTAAGATGGATAACCCGCCAAAAGGTTTAAAACCCTTACTATATGTCGAAAAGCACCATGGCCATTCCAGTTTTTCCTTGCTTTATCCGCAATCACTTCGTCTGGGGCATCCAAAGAAAGTCCTATACCCACATTGTGTTCCTTCAAAAAGGAAATTGCTTCATCATCAAGCAGAGAACCATTTGTCTGAATACCAAATACAAAATCATTCTGAAAATCTTCGATAGCCCGGAAAACCGCATCCTTTGCTATCATTGGTTCACTGCCATGAAAAATTATTTGAGGTTTAACTCCAGCCGGAAGTGAGGACTTAAAAAACTCCCGCAATCTAGAAAGGGCTTCCACTACCTCTTCGCGGGTCATCGTGATTCCATTTTTTCTTATGTTCTCAGGAATATAACAGTAGGCGCAATTAAAGTTGCACCGTTCTGTCGGATTAAAATAAACGGCGGATGGTGTTAATTCGAAGCGAAAATGGTGCATTTCTTTTTTAAAATTATCAGCCTCCTTTATATACTGCTGCACCAATTCCCCCGATAGAGCATCTTTCACAGAATTCGTTTCAACTATAGCCCAGAAACCGGTATCACCTTCAACTACTGTTAGCTTGTCATCAAGACCTATGTCCAGAAGGGCAAATGAAGGTCCATAGCCTGTGTTTGCATACTGGCCACTCATTTCTTATAACCTCTCGTTTTTGATTTATAGGAGGGGCAAAATACCCCTCCCTGTAACAAATCAGAAAATCTCAAAAAATTCTGGTTTACTTTTTAGGAGTCAAGAGAATGTAGTGAGAAAGCCCTGTTCCAGTGATTCCCTTGCAACGTCTCCTGTAGCTGATAACTCTTTTCTTCATAGTTAGACCTCCTTATTTTTTGTAGTTAACAATAAAAAACCCGGACCAATCCGGCATAATGCACTGGATTGACCCGGGATTCCCTTTGCCATCAGGCTATTCCCGCTCGAGCTTCGACAGGTCTTCTGGCTCTCGGATCAACCGTGGTAGCCGCAGCCTTCCCACCCGGTTTTAAATATACCGAGCAGTGACCGGCTCATAGTCGAGCCCTCAGGCGACCCCACGTCCCCGATCACAGCGGCGGGTCCGCCACGGATTTTCACCGTGTTCCGGGATGCCGAAGCTCACAAGCAACCTTGTAAATACAGAAAATAGAGTATAATGTCAATTTAAAGATATAAACTGAAGGAAAAGCATGCACCAAATATTTTCGCTTACAACGGGTAAAATGTGCTTAATCCGTATATGGCCCAGAATTCCATAGGGTGTTATTTAAAGGGGTCAAAATCTTACACTTGATTCTTAAACTTGTTTTCCAGCCTAAAGATTCAACTGTTAGACCAATTCGGCATAGGGTCTGATCTTGCACATAACAGGTCTGTCTTTGCAAATTAACTCTTCCATTCCGCGATAAACATTCAATACCTCTTTTTGAGCTTCCAATCTGGCGTCATTTATCAAATCCAGATTTCGCTTCAGGCAATCTACCACGTTCCGACATAATTTCCCCGATGAAGTCATGTCCTTGATGATGTCCATAGCTTTTTGTGGAGTCATAGGCTGTCTGTAAGGACGGAATTCGGTAAGTGCAGCAAATATATCAGCCACAGCCATTATTCTTGAGCCGAGCGTCAAGTCCGGTTTTGTTAGCCTGAAGGGATATCCGTCTCCTGTAAGTTTTTCGTGGTGTAAAGCTGCCCATAATTTTACTGTGTCGAGTTCATCCACGGAATCAAGTACGACGTATGTAAGGTAAGCATGGCGCTTCATAATAGCCATTTCATCGTATGTTAATGGTCCTGGTTTATTTATTATTTCTAAAGGTATCGCGAGTTTTCCTATATCATGAAACCAGGCCGCAAGGCCCATCATGGCAACCTCAACCTGGGAAAATCCCATAAGTTCCGCTATACTTGTTGCGACTGCCTTTACCCCTGAAGAATGAGTAACAGTAAAGGGGCTTCTCCAGTCAAGTATATACCTGAAAATCCTTGCAAATTCATACAGATTGTCCCAGTTGAAAAGCAATTGCGAATTGCCTAAATATCTCCTAAGGGGAGAAGATGAGTCGTTACCCTCAAGATCAAACCAAAAGGCCTCTACATTGCAAACTTCTTTTACCGCGTCAACAATCTCGGGCATAAAATGCCTATCTGTGTATTTACGTAACAAAGATAGGATTTCATTTGAGAGATCCCGATATTCTATAGCATTACCGTTTACTTTATTCTTAAGAAAAACCTCGATCCTATCGGCGACAAATAGTATATTAGAAAGAAGATTTGTAACATTTTTATCCATTTCAACATAAGGTGTATGATGATTTCGGATTATATCGGCATAAGGAGAAAAAATGGGCGAAGATGCTAAAAGTGCATAACCTATTTCGGCGTGAGAACTGTCTTTATACTCAAAGTCCAGGGCTTTGAGTCTTTCACCTGAGTTAAAAAAACCGATGTCGTGCAAAGCCGAAGCCATAATAAGGTTTTCTAAATCTCTTCTTGCAATCCCAATGGCATGGGCAATGTTGCCAGCAATGATTGCTGTCTTTACATGATGTTCAGCCACATGATGGTTTACACAATCAACAGCGTAGGCAACAGCTGTTACCAGATCTAACGCCCTAATTGTCACCCCTCCCATTTGACTAATCATGTAAACTCCCTCCTAACCTAACGGAAAATCTTCCCTTATATTTTCTTATATTGAAGTAGCATATTTTGTTAAAAAGACCATAAAAACATTCCACAAAATAACTTAAAAAATGAGCACTTCGTAAAAACGAGTGAAGTACACAAAAAACTGTGTCCTTTTTATCGGTTGTTTTAGTTTGTTGGATTATAGAGGGTGAAAAGGATATTTTGTATAGAGGCAGATATAGCAATGAGGAACTCATATTTAAATAAGCTTTTGGAAGAATTGAGAAAGCTTGTTTTGACGGAAGAAGGTTTGAAACAGGTGACAGAAGTTCCTCTTAACTGGATTATCCAAAAAGAAAGGGAGTACTTTTTCAGGAATCAGAAGGAGTCTGATAGCAATAAGACAAATGGGTATTATACGAGATCTCTAGCTAGCCTATTTGATAACTTGAATTTGAGTGTTCCCAGAAATAGGAATGGATTATTTAGACCGGCGATTCTTCCTGAACACTGGAAAAGGGCTGATGGAGCTTTTCAGGATTTCATTTTAAACCTGATTTTACAGAGCTATTCTCCATCGAGACTTAAGGCCTTGCTTCGATCTCTTAACTTGCCTTATTCGCCTCAGCAGATAGATGAACTTAAGGATGAGCTTTACCGGAAAGCTCGAGAACTTCGAAGCAGGTAACTTCCGGAGGAGGTATTTGCTCTTTTTATTGATGCTCATAACTACCAGATAAAGGATGAGGAGACCAAAAGAGTAAGAAAAGCTGTCATTTATAGCTGCATTGGCATAGATATGGAGGGCAAGAAGAGTCTCTTTGGCTATTATGTCCTTTACGGTTCAGAAAGCAGGGGTGGATGGCTACAGATTCTAAATGACATGATACATCGGGGTATGCAAAGGGTTATGATACTGGTCTCGGGTGATTTCCCGGGACTTCAACAAGCTGTGAAATCCCTTTTGCCTGGAACAGATCACCAGCTTTGTTTTGTCCATTTACAAAAAAATGTCAGAGGAAATATGTCCAAATCTGATGCAAAGATATTCAACCAGGAACTGACCAGAATCAGGCTCGAAAACGACTATGAAAACGCCTTGATAAGGCTTGAGGAACTGTGTAAACACTTCCGTTCAAAATACCCTGCCTACATAGAAGTGGCCATGTTCGTAACCATTGATCGAATAAGTAAAAATAAGTGGAAAAAACCCATGATGGCCATAAAAGAAATCATCTATGAATTTAGACAAATGTTCAATTCCAAATTCCCGCAACAGATACAATATTCTTGACAAGTGCCCCTGAAGAGCCACAGCTTGAATCCGTTTGGGTAAACCTGCCCAAAAAGCCCCTGCGAATCGTACAGCTTGTAGGGTTTCTCCCCGGGTTTGGCGTGTATGATTTTCATTTCCGTAAGCATGGCACAAGCCTCTTGACAGTGGGATTTCCCCGGTCAAAAGGACTGGGGTAAGTCTCACCCCTGTAAATAGCGATTACCCCAGGGGAATACCCCATAGATTTGAAAAATTTTTTGATACCAGAATGGTCAAAAACGCACAGAAAAGAAGGCCTAAAATGGGGATTTTTCAGGGAATGGAGATAAAATTGAAAAAATAGAAATGCTTGTTCTGGTGGCGGTGCAGGGCTTCGAACCCCGGACACTGCGGATATGAGCCGCATGCTCTAACCTACTGAGCTACACCGCCACTTGTCAGAGCGTGCTAATTTTTAAGAAAAACATATTT
The DNA here is from genome assembly GCA_026992355.1 of Syntrophobacterales bacterium. Classification (GTDB taxonomy): domain Bacteria; phylum Desulfobacterota; class Syntrophobacteria; order Syntrophobacterales; family Thermodesulforhabdaceae; genus JALXAE01. Next base: position 19,262 of record JALXAE010000052.1, read on the forward strand.
AAGTGTCAACACTGTTGTGAATTTTGTGGATATTTTTTTACACACACAACACAAAATTTACTGTGTTTCACTCAATTTTTTGAATTCACATGGCCTCAGAAAAGCCAGTTCTTCTTGAGTTGCCGGACGAACTTTAACAATTTTTACTTCATAGTGAAGATTTTTACCTGCAAGGGGATGGTTAAAATCCAAAAAAACCCCCTCATCAGTTTTATCCTTAACAAAGTAACTATATTTTGCACGTGTTTTAGGGTTCGTTGCTATAACCCACCTTCCCTTTTCCAACGTCCTACCTTCCGGAAACTCTTCGTAGGATCTAAACTTTACAAGTTCTGTTTTGTAGGGACCGAATCCCTCATTGGGGGTAATTACAAAAGACAGAACGTCCCCTTCTCTTGCTCCCAAAATTCTTTTCTCCAATGCGGGAATAACCTGATTGTATCCGACCACAAAATTCATAGACGCCGGATCTTTCTCGCCTTTCACGATAGTACCATCATCTAGCTTCACTCTATATTCTATTATGACAAAACTGTCTTTTACGATTTCCATATTACAACTCTAGTTTATTTACCGGATAGCCTAGCTCGCTTGCTTTGTTAAGATATTCCTTTGCCTCCTCCTGTTTCCCAAGGTTGTTGTATACCACCGCTAAGTTGAAATAGGCGGGCGCGAAGTTCGGATTAATCCTAATTGCATCCACAAATGCTTTTTCTGCATCTTCATATTTTTCTAAATAGAGATAAGCCAAACCGAGATTATGATGAGACTGAAGAAGATTGGGCATTAAACTAATTGCCTTTTTACACGCTTCGACAGCTTCCTCATACCTACCCATCTGAAGATAAACAAAACCCAGGTTGTTATAGGCCATTGGTAGTTCGGAATTAAGTTCAATAGCTTTATTATTATATTCAACACATTTCTCCAGGTCGCCCTTCTGAAGAAAAATGCCAGCCATGTTCACATAAGCCTGAGCTAACTGTGGATCACATTCAATGGCCTGCTGAAATTCAGAAAATGCCTCCTCCCTTAGGCCTTTCCTCAGATAAGCAACACCAAGATTGTAATGAAACAGAGCTGAATCCGGTTCAAAAAATAAACGTTCTTTCAAGTATTTTATATACTTTTCCAAGTCTTGTAAGTCCTGGTTCTGAATATCTTTGTCCATTTTTCAAATCCCAGCAGTTCTTTTATCTCCCAATTTTTGTTGATTCGCAGTGTAGTTATAAATTCAAAGGCAGCTGAAGGTTAACAATCTCTGGGAGTAAGGTCAAGCATGTAGAAATAGGACAGATTGAGTTTGTGAACAAGATAACAATATTGTGTTAATCTTTTATGTGCTTGCAATTTTGTAAAATACTTGTTTTTAGTTGACAAAATTCCAATCAGGGAGGTATAGAACCTACGGCTAGGTGAATACATTCACTTTTATTGTCTTAAAGACAGGGTTTACGACCGAGTTAAGGTCGATATATTCAGACGATTTTTAAGGTAGCAGGGTTAAATTAACTTTTCCGGGAAAGGCATCCCGGGAGGGAGGCAAAAATGAGCGAAGAAGCAAAACAAAAAATTCTCGAATGGATGCAAAAACAAAAAAAGACAAAACATTATTTCAATGACCTCTGCAAAGCTGTTCCTGAACTGAGCATGAGGCAAGCAAAGAAGCTCATTAACGAGCTAGTAAGTGAGGGTAAATTGCGTTATTGGTCGAGTGGAAGTACCACTATGTATATGTTGCCTGGTGCTGATGATGTAAAGGATGAAGAAGACAAGATGACCTAATTTGGGAGGTGAACTAATGGCTTTAAAGCACAAGACCCCTATGGTCGATGAATTAACTTCAGGGCCATGGCCTAGTTTTGTGGCCGACATTAAACGTCTTGCTGAAAGAAAACCTCAATGTGATGACCTTCTTGGATTACTGGAGTTGTCCTATAAGGACAAAGAAGGACACTGGAAACACGGTGGTATAGTAGGTGTTTTCGGCTACGGCGGTGGCGTAATTGGAAGATACTGTGACCGTCCAGACCTTTTTCCTAATGTTGCTCACTTTCATACTCTCCGTGTTAACCAGCCTGCAAGTAAATTTTATACCACTGAAGTTCTGAGAAAACTCTGTGACATCTGGGAAGAAAAAGGTAGCGGTCTTTTCAATTTCCATGGTTCCACTGGAGACATAATTTTGTTGGGAACTACTACAGACCAGCTGGAACCGGTTTTTTATGATCTTACCCACGAACTCGGTATGGACCTTGGCGGATCTGGCTCGAACCTGAGGACTCCTTCTTGTTGCGTAGGACGCGCAAGGTGTGAATGGTCCTGTTTGGATACACAGGATATTACTTACGACCTTACCATGACCTATCAGGATGAATTGCATCGTCCAATGTTCCCGTACAAGTTCAAATTTAAAGTTTCTGGATGCCCAAATGATTGTGTGGCAGCTATTGCACGTGCCGACTGCTCCATTATCGGAACATGGAGAGACAACATAAAGATTGATCAGGAAGCTGTCAGAGCCTATGTGGCAGGTGAGCTTGTACCCAATGGTGGATCCCATGGTTTCGAAAAAAGACCTTTGGATATTCAGGCTGAGGTCATCGACCTTTGTCCAACAAAATGTATGGAATGGGATGGTAAAAATCTGAAGATCTGGGATGAAGATTGTACTCGCTGCATGCATTGTATAAATGTTATGCCAAGAGCTTTAAGACCCGGAGATGACGTGGGTGCAACCATATTGGTTGGTGCCAAAGCTCCTATTCTTGAAGGCGCCCAGCTTTCAAGTGTTGTTATTCCCTTTATGAAGATGGAACCGCCCTATGACGAGTTCAAGGAATTTGTTGAGAAAATGTGGGATTGGTGGATGGAGCACGGTAAAAACCGTGAGAGACTGGGTGAGCTAATCCAGCGCCTTGGTATGCGAGAATTCCTTAAAGCTGTCGACCTGAAACCCGATCCAAGAATGATTAATACTCCTCGTTACAATCCATATATCTTTTACGATCCGGCTGATGTGCCTGGTGGTTGGGAACGTGATGCCAAAGCTTATCGTGAACGTCATCAACCGTAGTGTGTTTAAGGAGGTGAAGATATGCCTTTTGATCCGAACAACATAATGAAAGACCGATTAACCGACATTGGTCCACCAAAATATGATAAGTTCTTTCCCCCAATAGTTAAAAATAACTACGGGAAGTGGAAATATCACGAAATTATCCAGCCGGGTGTTTTGGTTCACGTATCTGAAACAGGGGATGAACTTTACAGTGTTCGTGTTGGTACACCCAGATTGGTTAGTGTAGATTATATAAGGGAAGTATGCGAAATTGCGGACAAATATTGTGATGGCTATGTGCGCTGGACCACAAGAAACAATATCGAATTCCTAGTAAGCGATAAGTCCAAGTTGCAACCGTTGATCGACGATCTGAAAAGCAGAGGTAATTGGTTTCCATTAGGCGGCACAGGCGCTTCAGTAACAAATATAGTTCATACTCAAGGATGGGTACACTGCCACACCCCTGCTATCGATGCATCCGGTATTGTTAAAGCGGTTATGGATGAGCTTTTTGAATATTTTGGATCCCACAAGTTGCCTGCCCAGGTAAGAATTTCTCTTGCCTGTTGTCTCAACATGTGTGGAGCCGTTCATTGCTCTGATATTGCCATACTGGGTGTTCATAGAAAACCGCCTTTCATTGAACATGACCGTGTTCAGAATGTGTGTGAGATTCCTCTCGTTATTGCCGCATGCCCAACTGCTGCAATTAAGCCGAAGAAAGTTACAATAGAGGACAAGGAATACAAGAGCGTTGAGATCAACAACGCCAGATGCATGTTCTGTGGAAACTGCTACACGATGTGTCCTGCTCTACCTATAGCGGATGGTGAAGGTGACGGTGTTGCTCTCTGGGTAGGTGGTAAGGTATCCAATAGCCGTGTAGCACCCAAATTCTCCAAACTTGCTGTTCCTTACATTCCTAATGAACCTCCAAGATGGCCCACTGTTGTTCAGACCATCAAGAAGATTCTCGAAGTGTACGCCTCTGATGCTCGCAGATATGAAAGAGTTGGTGAATGGATCGATCGTATTGGTTGGGAACGCTTCTTTGAAAAGACTGGTTTGGAATTTAGGCATGAACATATTGACGATTATCGTTTGGCAATGACAACTTGGCGTACCACTACCCAGTTCAAGTGGTAATAGAATAACGTGGAATATTGAAAGGGATCTCCTCCTGGTGGGAGATCCCTCTTTTTTTCAATTATTTATTTTTTGTTTTTCGGGTTTTATTGATGAAAGCTATTGGGATAACCGCAGTTAATGGTGGTTCTGGAAAAACGTTAATCTCCATCGGGTTAGCTGCATGGTTTCATAAAAACGGTTTTAAAGTTTCCGCATTTAAGAAAGGACCAGATTACATAGATGCTGGCTGGCTTTCCCTGGCTTCCGGAAGTCCGTGTTACAATCTTGACCTGTTCTTGATGAACCCTGAAGATGTGCTTGAAACCTTTTATCTCAGAAGCAGTAGCAGTGATGTAGCTTTAGTGGAAGGTAACCGGGGTGCCTTTGATGGTGTAGATAGTGATGGCACTTGTTCCACAGCGGAGTTGTTCAAATTGCTTGATGTTCCAGCCCTGTTAATAGTTGACGTTACGAAGATGACAAGAACGGCTGCAGCTGTTGTTCTGGGTTTTATGAAAATGGACCCAGATTTTAAAGTAGTCGGTGTTATTTTGAATAAAGTGGGAAGTAAACGGCATGAGCTTGTAGCAAAGGAATCCATTGAAAAGATTTGCGGACTTCCTGTAGTAGGTGCAATTCCAAGAAAGAAGAATTTGTTTCCTGAAAGGCACCTTGGGCTATTGCCGGCTATTGAGCATAAGCTTGCAAAAGAAGCCCTTTCACATGCTTTAGGGTTAATAGAAAAGTATGTGGACGTACAAAAAGCATTAGACATTATGGGATGTCAGCCCTCCCCTAGCTTAACATTTTATCATAATTATAAAGAGGCTATATTTAATGAGCATGGAAAAACCTGCTGTAAACTGGGAATTATTAAAGACGGAGCTTTCCAATTTTATTATCCTGAAAATATAGAGGCTTTGGAAAGGCAAGGGGCTCAACTCATCTTTTTTACATCAGATTCCCGTAATCTACCAGATGACATTGACGGCCTTTATATCGGCGGCGGCTTTCCGGAAACACATCTTGAACAGCTGGCCAACAATGAATCCCTAAGGAAGGAAATATATGAAGCAATTGAACAGGAAATGCCCGTTTATGCGGAATGTGGCGGGTTGATGTTTCTTGGAAGAACCATTACCTACCAGGAGCGGACTTACCCAATGGTTGGCGTTCTGCCCATTGATCTCGTAATGTGCAAAAAGCCCCAAGGGCATGGTTACTCTGTTGGACAAGTTGTGAAGAAAAACCCTTTTTATGCTCCGGGAGAGTGGTTAAAAGGGCACGAATTTCACTATTCAAAAGTTTCTTGCTATACTGAACCTTTAAATTTTGCTGTTAAGTTAAAAAAAGGTCACGGAATTATTGAACAATTTGATGGTATGGTTTATAAGAATTGCGTCGCTTTTTATACTCATATTCACGCGTTAAGTTGTAAACAATGGGCGGAAAGGTTTGTAAGAGCGGCAGTTAGATATAGAAAAAGGATGAAGTCGGGGAAGATTCATGAAAAGATAGCCCCCGTTATATTCGATAGTTGCAACCGAAGAGAAAAACTTGCAGGAAGGAGGTAAATGTAAATGGCTCAGAAAGTTGAATTTAAAGGTAAAGTCTTTGAAGTAGACGAGGACGGGTTCATTCAGAGTTTTGACCAGTGGTGTCCGGAATGGGTTGAGTATGTGAAACAGTCTGAAGGAATTGAAGAGCTCACCGAGGCTCATTGGAAAGTTATTCACATGCTTCAGGATTACTACAAGAAGCATGGAATTGCACCCATGGTACGAATTCTTACTAAAGTGACAGGCTATAAGTTGAAAGAAATTTATGAACTGTTTCCGTCTGGACCAGGTAAAGGTGCATGTAAAATGGCCGGTTTACCCAAGCCGACTGGTTGCGTCTAAAAACGTGCTGGAATTAGGTTAAGTCCTAAGCCAGGGTAGCTGCAGAGGGCTTAACCTAGTAGATTTGAACGCATGAAAGGGCGGTTCAGTTCGAGAAGAAAAGGAGGAAACTGCAATGTGGAAAGTTACTGTGGATAAAGACAAATGCACCGGTGATGGTGAGTGCGTAGAGGTATGTCCCGTTGATGTGTATGAGCTTGTTGATGGCAAAGCTGAACCTGTCAATGAAGAAGAATGTCTTGGATGCGAAAGCTGTGTCGAAGTTTGTGAAAGCGGTGCAATCACCGTAGAGGAAGTTTAGGACAATTCACTAGACTTTTTGAAGCCGCCTTGTCTGAATCAGCAGGGCGGCTTTATTTTTTTAATACGCCCAAGAGAAACTGTAACGTTCCAACGAAAATGAGTCTTAAAGCTTAGTATCTCTAGTATCTAAAGTTGGCTAGCTCCTTTCGACAATCTCCCAGTTTGTTTCAAATGTATTGTCGTGCAAGGTATACGCATATCCCATCATCTTGCCGACACCAGGGAGCACCCCAGGGGTAACCTTCCAATAAGCTATGTAAATGGCAGGTAACATTCTAGGTTCATTAGTCTCCGGATCATCGCTTGTGTTTACCCAGACTTCTCTCTTTTCCATTACTCTCCACAACGTTCCATACTTCTTGCTTTTTACAATGTCACCCACTCTGGGCAATTTCTTTTGTTTAATAATTTCATCGTGAGTATACATTTTTATACTCCTTTGATTTAAGTTTGGGGAGATAGTAAAATTCTAACGAGAAAATCGAACCTGGAAAACACAAATATAATTTTGAATGAGACCTATCTAAACATTCTTGCCACGGGAGTTATTAGAAATATTGTGTGATACCATGATATTTCCGAAAAGCTTGCGATATCAATATCTTACAAAAGTCTTACCTTTCCAAAATTTTAACAAACCTGGGCTAAGCCTTAAGGGGATTTTTACGAGTTTCCGAAAGAGTCCCAAGATTTAGGTTACGCATAACCAAATACAAGGCTA
>JALXAE010000053.1 GCA_026992355.1 Syntrophobacterales bacterium
CTTTATAACACCTATTAAATTATCGATTCACTGTGAGCATGGTTTTTTAAAACCCAGCAAAATCCTTTCACGTGGGGAATGGCTCACTTATCAGGGTTCCTTAAAAAAATGGTGCCGAAGGCCGGATTGCCTCGTGGCATGCTAAGTTATTGAAATTACACGGCACAGGGGGCGGAAAGTTGCGCAAATTTGACCCCATTTTGCAACCTATACGCAACCATTTTCCGGGTTTTGCAAGTCTAAACAAAAGGTATAGTGCTGCTAAACCATGCGCGAAGTGTTTCGTATTGAAGGCAGTGTATCTGTGGCTTTGGTGCACCATGGGGCGGGGGGGGGATCCCCCCAGGGGGACACTCCAGGGTATTGCGATACTACCACACCCAGAATTTCTCCAAAAAACGTGTTTTCAAAAAATGGAGGATTACCGCAGCATTGCAAAAAACATACCGCTCACTATGTGAATAGCGCTCAACGTAGTAACCATGGGCAATATGGGGGGGGGTGATATATTACTTGGTTACATAATGTTTAGGCATTTTTGTTGTAAAAAATCCCTATTGCCTCAGTCTTTTGAGTGATCCTGATTGTTTGAAACGGGGTTTTTCTTAGGTTTGTGCTGTTTCCTGTATGGGTGATACCAGTATAGCGGACAATCAGCGCATCCACAATCATGCCGGGAATCTTCCTGCCCGTTACAATCGTAACACAAAGCCAGGATAGCTTCCTTCCTGGTTAGCCGCTCGCCCCGTTTGAACTTTCTCCATTCCTTTTGTCCTTTGACGAGTCCCATTGCATTCACCCATTACCCATGTCATCATTCATGCTGGTCGTTTCTTCTGGTTCTCCGGTGGTGATCACAACATGGTCGGGTATCTCGTTACCTTTTGGAAAGTAGATGGTTCCCGTCACTCGGTTGTCCATAATCCTGTAGCGATGATAGCGCCTGCTGTCTCCATCGTATTGTGCCGTTATTTTCATTTTTTTTAACCTCCTGAAGTTACTAGTGTTTCCATTGCAGCTGGTTTGTTTGCTCCGGGCAGGAAATAAGATACCCAAGCCAGCAGCCGCTTGGATAACGTCCGTTTTCGGTAGCCAGAGGATGCAAACACCGCGGATTTGCCACGTGATTAATCAGATGGTTGCAATGTTTGTCGCGGCAATAATCCAGATCAATAAGCGGCTGTTCCTGTAGCAGTTTCAATATCTCTGCTTTCACTTGTTTGATTTGCCCTAATAGTTCGCTTGGTAACGGCTCTTTGGCCTCGATTCGGAGAATACCGTGATCAACCGTAATTGTTCCGAACTTTCGAACCTGCTTCAAGATGTCGGTCGGTCTCATGTTCCCCCTTTGGTTAAATTTCATATTTATAGCGTCCGGGTTTGTCCTGATCGTCACTAAATATCGGTTGGAGTTTTTTCTCTTTATTACCCCCTTTTTCATCCGTAACATCGTAACATTTCTTATCTGGTGCGGTTTTACAGCCGTTCTCATCCGTAACATCAACCGTCACACTTTCGTCACAAACCGTCACATCGTAACATCCTTTATTTGATGCGGGTTCGTGGCTGTTTAGTTTAGTAGTTTTCTCTGCATCCGTCACATCCCCTGACTGCCCACCACCTAAGTGTTTGAAATCATTTCTTTGTGACGGTGTTACGTTTTCGGTGTTTTGTGTGACGTTTTGTGTGACGTTTTGTTTCGTCTCTAAACCCGCATGGTTACTCATTTGTGACGTTGTGACGTTTTGTTCGGGGGGTATATAACGATTAAAAACGGGTTCGAATAGGTCGAGTTTGTAACCCTTCCCAGTGTCTGCCCCAATTCTTATCGTCTTGGGTTTAATCCCAAACGGGGTGAGCAGCCTGGCAAGCCTGTTGGTTGATAGCCCCTTGCCTCCGGCAAAGTCATCCCAGGGTCGGTCGGGCATAGAATTTAGCGCAGCAACGAGTTTTTTTGAGAAAATCTTATCTGCTCCGCTATTCTCGAAGGTTTCTTGAATGTCTCGCAGCAACTCGACCCCTAGATCGTCCTCACTTTCCACGGCTTCCAGCTTAAGCATAGCCTGACGGGCTCTCTCCGACCAATCTCCACCCAAGGCCTTAGCAATGGTGAGAAGCGGTCGCCAGTTGTCTTTCGCCCTGTCGTTTGATATCTTGGGCGTGTTAACGTGGAGGTCGAACTTTTCGGCGTTATCCTTCGCCCACTTTAAGAGTTTTTGCCTCAACTCCCTGTTCTTCTCGAAGAAATCAATCCCAACTGGTTCAACGCTCTCATTAGCCCCCTTGCGCTGCATTTGAACTCTAATGCCACGGTCAAACCATGTGTCTGGCAACTTTCGAATTGCCGCGATAGCTTTGGGGCAGAAAACGTTGAATCTCCGGGGTTCGAAGTTATTTTTTTTATTATCGCACCTGATAACAAAGGCTGTTCGTCTGGTATGTCCAGCATTGAATATCCCCCTTAAATCTTCGTTTTCTTTCATCCCGGCGTCTGCTTCGTCTGCAAGTAGCGTGGGTGCGTATTTGTCAATTACCCGGAAGACGGCCGCCGGGGTCAAATTCGAGACAACTAGCGCTCGATAGGTCAGGCCTTCCAGGGTCTCTATGAGGGTTGTCTTCCCACAACGTTTTGTAGGGCTGGTAATCAGTAGCATTGGGCAAATGTTGAACGAACCGAAAACATATGTCAGAAAAACCCAGAGTGTCGCAGCGACATAAGCTCCTGCGTCGGGGATAATGACGTGTCTTTGTAGTATCTGCTCTACCTCTTTTGCGAGCTCTGCTCCGTCTACTTCGCCATTGAACGGCTCAAGCACTTCGACGATACCACTATTTTCTTTATTTTTATCCTGTTCCTTTGAGACCTCTTTCACGATGGTCTGCCAACCAGTTTTCCACTTTTTCATCAAAGCCTTGGCTATAAGCTGTAGATCAATAGTTGTCAGAATTTCGCCCTCGTGCAGCCGCCTCAGTGCCGCGAGCATCTCGCTACGGTATTCTACCGAATATGCTTCTTCTAGTGGTCTTGCTCTGCGCAGAACCTTTTGGAACATCTCAAGCCCTTCAGTTACGATGTAGTCATCAACCCCATACTTGTCACTGTGGTTCGGTTGCAGAAGACGCACGATGCGCACAATTGCACCCAATGCCCACAATCTGACAGCGAGTTCCATCTCTGCTTGCCTCACATGGGCATTAAAGAAGGCGTCAGAATCAAAAACGATATGAACCGTCCTGCGCTTCCAATCGAACTCTTGAAGGCCGTCAAGTAGGGCTCCATCCCTGTTTTTGAAGCACCACACGCCGGAAAGCCCAATAGCATTGTACCCCTGCTTTAAGAGACAGAGTGTCTTCTTTTCGCCCTCAGTTATAATGATTGGTTTGTTTGCTTTCCCCCGAATTTCCCAAACAGAAGGCGGAATGAATGCCTCAATGGAGACGCCTTTGGGCTGTAAATATTTGACGTTTTCAATAGGTGGATAAAGTCGAACTCGTCCAAATTCCTTGCGTGGGTATGGAATAACGAGAAATGCGTTACAAGTCTTCGCTAAATTCTGCCCCTTGTAGCGGCTAAACCCTAGTATGCTTTTGAGAGCATTGATTTTGTTGCGTTCTGTGATCTCGCGCCAGCCGAAAGTGGCTACGTAATCAACCGACAGGCCGCTTCGTTTCAGGTCATCGACTATCAGGGCGTTTTCAATCATGAGGTTACCTCTTCTACGATTTCATCCACAACATTGGATACCTGGGAGCCTTCAACGAGAAACCCACGCAAGAACTGGTCAAGGTCGGACTGGTTGATCAAGATAGTTCCGGACGGTAGGCGTGCGTGTGATAGGCCGTTTTTAAGCCACTTCCGCAGAGTGCGTGAAGAGACGTCGCAATAAGCGGCGGCTGTTTTAATCTTCATCCAAGTCACTAAAGGCATCCTTAGTCATTGATTTCAATACTTTCTTTGCGATATACCAGTGATCTCCGATCTTGGTTGCCGGTAGTTTTCCTTTATTGATCCAGATCCTTACTGAAAGCGGTGTTACGCCGAACATATTGGCGATATCCCGGGTCGTGTAAAACTGTTTCTCAATTCGTTCCATTTTTCGTACCTCCGTTTTTTATTATAGGACTATACTAGATACACCAGTTCGTGTCAAGATAAGTTACTATAAATACAGACTTTTTTCTTAGCAATCATTTTCTTCTTGACTATATATAAACTAATGACTAAGATACATACATATAAAAGAATATACGGAGGTCTAAAACGTGTCGGACTATGATTACTTTTGGGGATCGTTATATTGGATATTGAAGGGGAAAAGACATAAAGCCAGGTTTAACGCTTTATTCGATTTCGTAAACACTGACCTGCGCCAGTGGTCGGCGTGGGAGCCCGAACAAAAAATGCGGGCTTGGCGAAGTTTTGGGGTGTCTTTGTTTGAGCTCGACTTGATACCGGCAGACGATTATCCATACGGCAGAAATGCTCTTGCCATTAGTGCGGAACTTGAACTCCAACCGTCCAGCCTTATACCTCGATATTTGTCCCCTGTTAGCTCTAAAGTTTTAACTGGTAAAAAAGGCCTGCAAGAGCTTCAAGGGTTCCAAGAGATTGTAAGAGAGACCCTTGACACGCTAGTCGATAGGAGGGCGGATATTACCTGGCCAGAAATAGATCTGACAGTTGGACGCCTAGACTGGTCTGTAACCAGCACCGGGTTGTTCTATATGTCACCAAGCATGGTTGGCGACGATAAATCGATTTTAACATACGATCTGTTCCAGTTGTTAGATGGCTGTAAGATTAGCCAAATCCATCGTTGCCAACGTCAAGACTGCGGCATGTACTTCCATGGTCGGAGCAATAGAAAATTTTGCTCTAGAAGCTGTCGGGAAGTCGTGACACACCGAGAGTTCCGCAAGAAACATCCTGATGCGCATAAGATATACTCCCGCCTTAAAATGAGAGACACGGAGAGGCGAAAGCGCAAAGAAGATCCAGTTTATAGTGCAATTAAGGGGGTGCGAATGGTAGAAGAACTTCTTGAGATGGCAGAAAGATATGAAGAGTCTTTTTTCCGCTTCGTGGTGAGCCAATACGGCAAGCGCTTCATAGAGGGAACATCAAGGGGAAGAGAGTTGATGGAGAAATATCTAGATGCCGCTAGGAAGCCGCATTATATAGAGAAATTGTTGGACTGGGCAAAAGAGCAGAAGGGAGGTAATAAAGATGGGGGTGAAGGTTAGAGAAAAAGTCAAAGGCTCCGGCGTGTGGTGGGTCTTTATTAACCACAATGGCAGGCGGAAAGCCAAGAAGATCGGCGACAAAGCCCTGGCGCAGCGTGTAGCCAAACAGATAGAAGCCCGGCTGGTACTGAAGCAGTTTGACATCGAAGGGGATGAAAACCGATCTCCACTATTGCAAGACTATGCGGCGTTGTGGTTAGAGACATATGTCAGACCCCTTAGGCGGCCGGCAACATTTGAGCGATACACTGAAGTTTTTAACCGATACATCAAGCCGCAACTTGGCAATGTACCTGTGACAGAGATAAGGCGTGCTGACGTTCGCAACCTGTTTCTCCATTACAATAGCAGGGGGTTTTCCCGGTCTGCGATCTGCCTTATTCGTGACGTGCTTAGCGGCATCATGAATTTTGCCCTGGATGAAGAGTTGATCCCTGCCAATCCGGTCACGGGTGTGAGCAAGCGACTGAATCTTGAACGTGATAAACGCATCACCATTTCGCCAATGACGCATGAAGAAGTTGCTCACTTTCTCAACACATGTCAGCAGTTTTACCCCGAACATTATCCTTTCTTCCTCTGTGCGTTTCGTACTGGTATGCGCCTAGGTGAGTTGCTCGGTCTCCAGTGGGGTGACATAGACTGGTACGGTAAGTTTATTGAAGTAAAGCGAGCCCACAGGCGCGGCGTAACCGGTAAGACTAAGACCGGGAGAACCCGGCGAGTTGACATGTCAGATCAACTCATAGCCACGCTGAAAGACCTCTATGCGAGGCGCAGAAAAGAAGGTTTTAAGGCTGGCCTTGGTGCTCCTGTTCCATGGATTTTTCATCGAAACGGCAAACCAATAGAGCAAAACTACATCAGGCGGGTGTTTAAACGGGTCTTACAACGTGCAGGCTTGCGAGATATGCGCTTTCACGACATCCGACATACCTATGCCAGTTTATTGCTCAGCGCAGGAGAAAGCCCGGCATACGTCAAAGAACAATTAGGACATGCCAACATCCAAACCACAGTTGATATTTATGGTCATTACATCCCGAACAGCAATCGCCAGGCCGTCAATAAGCTGGATGATCAAGGCAAAAAAGTAGGGGTTCGGACGCAACCAAATGCAACCTATACGCAACCAACCGAACCCCTTAGTGTGTAACCTGCCGTTTATACCGCCTTATTTCATTAATGGTGCCGAAGGCCGGACTCGAACCGCCCCCGACCCAGTCACAGAGCCGCTTCACAGCCCCCTGCTACCGAAACGCTACTCCCCACCAATCTTCTCCCCCTGCTCCACATCCTTCAGATGCTCAATCAGCTCGTTCATGTCCCTGGTCAGGTTTTCCTGAAGCCTCTCAGCATAGGCCATGAGCTTCTTGGCAACAGCAAGGCTCTCCCTGTACTCCTCAACTGTTGTGCCCTTCCACTTGAAGCTTTTGCCCACAGCCTCAGTGATGAGCAGGGCCATCTTGAGCAACCTAGCTGGCGAATCCACGGTCTCGAACGATGACTCCTCGCCGCAGATCTTCAGGTAAATTTTCAGCGCATACCTCGTGGGCCAGAACGGGTCATAATCAACGCTGGTGAAGGGGTTCATCACAGATGTGTCACCGAGTGAGGCCTTCCTGAAAACCTCGCGGAGTATCCTGCCGTAGCCGAATATCCAGGCATTCAGGTTCATGTTTTGAATTTCAGAGAGACGGTTGTACTGACAGAACCTGTCCACGTCCTCGTCGCTTGCAAGCGAAAGTATCCTTAGCATGCGCAGCTCCGGGAACGAGCGCTCAGCAGCGAGCCAGGCCTTCACAGGTCTTTCAAGGCCGTCGCCAGCAAGCAGGTTTCCGACAGCGTCCGTGAGGATCTTGTCCACAAGCTCACCGAACGAATTGAGCTCAATGTAGTCCTCAAAAAGTTCTCTCAAGTTGTCATCATTTTTCAGATATTCCCGAATGAAATCGCCGTTGCCTTTCTGGTTTTTGGCATTGCTCATGGCTTCCCTCCCTCTATGTCAATCCTGACTTCCAGGGCAGAAAAGGGTTCAATAAAACAGAAAGCGAAGCAATGTTAATTTAAAATTTTCGCCGAAACAAGAAATATGAATGTCAGAAATAACGGACTTTTCATCGTCATGATTTTTATAATAGTAGCGCTTATCCTCTATATTTCGCCTCTTTCGTCTAATTTGCAAAAATGCGAGGCTGACAACCAGATCCTCCGCACGAACAACACGCAGTTAGCGAAGGAGTTATCTCAATGCAGGTATAACGAAACCCTCTTGAAGCAGGATCTGGAGGCTTGCAACAAAACGGTTTCAGGTCTCTCTGGGGATTTGGAGGAGTGCAACCAGAACCTTACAAATTGCTCTGCAAATCTGGAGAAGTGCAGACAAGATTTGCAACTTTCACAGGCATATAACTTTTACATAAAACTTTTAGGCAAAGGCAGCATTATAATGCTCCTTATTGTATTCCCTCTGGAGTTCAGACTTCTTTCTATAAAAGTCGATGAGAAGACAAATCTCAAGAAAGTTATTGTCATCATACTTGTTGTTACTATAATCAATGTCTTTGCGACTATGGGAATAGGCTACTTGGCTTCATTCCTGGGATTGTAGGAAGAAAAGCAGATCTCTCCATCCTTAGCTCAATCACTATTCCTGTCAGGAAAGTCCTGCCTGCAAACCGTTTTGCTGTGGGATAAGATGTCCTGACCTGTCTTCACACCCCATAAACCGCAAAAACCGCATCTCCCACACACAAACCTCTTTTCATAGCAAACCCATTACCCGTGCATGGACAGACGCACACAATGGCCAGACCCCCCGGACTTATCGTTCTCATGGCTCACACAATCGGAAAGGACAAAGCATGTCCATGGCCTGCACCCCTACCATGGCAAGTTCATTCCCCAACTCGCAGAGT
Organism: Syntrophobacterales bacterium; assembly: GCA_026992355.1. Taxonomy (GTDB): domain Bacteria; phylum Desulfobacterota; class Syntrophobacteria; order Syntrophobacterales; family Thermodesulforhabdaceae; genus JALXAE01. The sequence continues at coordinate 8,163 of JALXAE010000053.1, forward strand.
TCCTCATAAAACGCAGTCGATTCTCAGGAAAAGACATCGTGTTAGATCCCTTCACAGGCAGCGGCACTACTAATGTCGAATGCATGGTCAGGGGCATCTCTTCCATAGGCATCGAGGTCTCGGAATTCGGGTGCCTCCTCGCAAGGGTCAGGACAGCGCAATACGACACCGAGGTGCTCAAGAAAGAGATACAGGATTTCGAGAGAAAGGCCAAGGAAGTGGACTATTCGGCAAAAATAAGACCCGGACAGTACCTGAGAACATGGTACCCGGAAAGATCACAGAAGGAACTTCTCCACATGGTCAGGGTGGCAGAGGAAGGCAGCTACACATACAGGGACCTCCTGAAAATAATAATCAGCAGGATAGCGAGATCCGCAAGGCTGGTTCCACACTACAGCCTGGACAGCGCACGGCATCCCGTGAGAAGCCCTTATTACTGCCACAGCCACAAAAGGGTTTGCTTTCCCACCGAGAGCGCCCTGAAATTTCTCCACAGGTATTGCACGGATTCCTTCAGAAGAATCACAGAACGGCCAGAGATGGGGAAGGCAACACAGAGGCAAAGGCAAGTCAGCAAACAGGGACAGCGCATTATCTGTGCTGATGCCAGGGAGTTCAGACAGCCCCATGAAAGCATTACAGGTGTGATAACATCTCCGCCTTATCCGGGTCTCATTGATTACCATGAGGAGCATAGATATGCTTACGAACTTCTGGGCCTGAAATGGAAGCCTGACCTGGAAATTGGCTCAAAGCAAGAGGGGCAGGGAGAAAGGGCGAGGGAAAGATACAAAAGGGACATGGTAAAGGTTTTTGGAAATCTCCACAGCATGTCAAAAGACAGCGCCATAATAAACATAGTGGTGTCTGACAGGTTCAATCTCTATCCAGAAATACTCCATGACACGGGTTTCAAAATCTCCAGAGTTCTGGAAAGAATTGTAACAAACAGAACGGCCTTAAGGCGGGGTACATTCACTGAAAAGGTATACATTGCGAGCAAGGAATGATGATATTGATGGCTTTCCCCCTCCCAGGGTCAATAAACCTTGCTCCCCCCTATCAATCACTATCCCTCCCCGTCCAGAACTCCGCCCATATCAGATAGTGATCGCTCACATTGTCAGGGATATCGGTCACAACGCCCCATTTGCCTGTGAAGTCCTCTTTGGTGGCCTCCCTGAATATCACCCTGTCATATGCGCAATCAGTGCGCGAAACAGTGGTGTCAGTGCTGTCGGGTATCACCCATATGTAGCCGGGCCCTCGCAGGGCGATGTCCTCGCCCTCTCTCAGGTAATTGCAGTCAGCGTTCAGGTCGCCGACGAGGATCACATCCGGCTCCCCCTCGCTCTCGGCCTGCCTGCAAAAGTAGTCCAGCGCCTGGAGCTCCTCGATGTTCCTGCTCGGGCTCGTGTGCGCTGTCAGGAGCACGAAATCAAATCCCCCGGGGGTTCTAAACCTCCCCTCAAACGGCTGCCGCACCATCATGCCCGTGCTCTCGGGGTGTGAGCCGCATATGGGGCCGACATCCCCGGGGTCTTCCATGAGTCTGGCGTCCTCAAGCGTCACGGTGTCGGGGTTGTAGATAAAAAGGTAGCGCTCGTCCTTCACCTGCGGGCTGAAAACAAACCTGTAGTGCAGGCCATGGGCCTGGTTCAGGTACTTCTCAAGCGCGTTCCTTATCAGGTGGCATCTGCTACCCGGACAGGCGTCCTCATTCCTCGGGCATCCCGGGTCGCTCTCCTCCCGCACGTTGCTGATCTCCTGCACAGCGATGATGTCATAGCCCATCAAGGTCTCGGCTATCTTCGCCATCCTTACGGGGTCAGTGGCCTTGGTCTTCCCGAAATTCTCAATGTTCCACGAAGCTATTCTTATGGTTCCGTTGGCATCGTGGCTGGTGTTCTCCACAGCGGCGGGGTGCCCGTCTCCCAGGGAGGCGCCGTTATCGCCTGACGTGTGGTTCTGGGATGTGCAACCCGAGACAAGGAGCAGAAGGGCAAGCAACAGACTCAGAGTGGCTTTTCTCATGGTTTATCTTCTCCTGGAGGGGTTAAAAAAAGCGTCCTGTCATCATTTTCTCTGTATTGGAAAAGAAGTCAAGTGTGATTTCACTGCGGCACCATGTAGAACAGGAAGAGTATCTCCTTGGGGTTCGGGGTGGGGTAATGCACCTGCCAGCTCCCGGTGTCATAGCCGTAGTAGGAAACTGCCATCGGGTTCTGTGAAAACAGCATCAGCGTGTCACCGCTGTCGAAATACTGCACAAGGGGTGCCTCATAAGAGGGCGCCACGCAGTACTCCGTGGGTTCCGCATACACAGGGCCATCAAGGGTGTAGAACGTGAGTGTTGACATGCCTTTTCTGAGCGGGATGTACAGGAACTTGCCGGTCGCAAGACCCGGCTTCACATCTGCCCTGATCACATTGTGGTCCTTTGAGATGTACCATGTTATGGTGTCTGTTCCTGAGTACACCGTCACCACATAGTCAGAGTCTGTCTGGGAGTAGGTGATGTTCGCAAAGGGGTCGTCGTACTGGTATTGCATGTCTATCGGCCACAGGGTGCAGATGTCTCCGCTGCTGTAGTAGCTCCTTACCATGTCGATGGTTCCCCACGCTCCCCCGCCTGTGAGGAATTCCCTGCCAGCGAACTTCAGGCTGCTCACAACGCCGCCGTGCAGCTTGTCAAAGGTCACATTCAGGTCTTGGGATACAACTGTGAGGCTGTTTGGCCCGTTGAAGACCTGCGCATTGACAGGCACGAGCATGAAAAGCAGTGAAACTATGAACACGGCGAGTATGGGGAGCCTCATGTCTTACACCTGATATTATATTGCCTGCAAAATAATAAATACTTATGCTGATCCAGAGAGGCCGCCGGTCTCTATGGTCCTTGTGAGATTGTAGCTTTGACCCGCGACCCGCAACACCATTTCCTTGCACCCGGGGATCGCCGGCATTATGACGGTCTTATTCTCAAGCCTGTTCACTCCCCGCAGGTTGAAGGGTATCGCAAACGAGCTGTCATCGCTGCAGCTGAGGGTTATGTTCACAAACGGCTGCGGGTCATCGTAGTTCTGCAGGTCAAAGGTGATCACTGTGCCCGAGAAGGTGAAGTTCTCAATGGAGAATATCCCCTTCACAAAGGGCCTGTCCACGCGGTAGATCTTTGTGCCGTTGAAATCCCTGAGGAGCGTCACCTCCGGCCTGCCCGTGGCACCCAAAGAGGGGTAGGTGCGGAGAATCTTGTCTATGTGTAGAATATCATGGGCCGTCACCAATATGTAACTGCAGTTGCCGTATGGCTGCCTGAGCGCCTCTTCAAAGTCCTTGCCGTCGTAGTCGTCCACAAACAGTTTGGGGTCTGTTTTGAGCATTATGAACCAGTTGAACGAGTGCATAAGTATGGAGTGGAGGCCGTTGTCTTTTATGTAGTCTATCGCCGCTTCAGGGTACTTGTACTGCACCTGACCGATGTCATGCTCCACGAGTTCCACGTTTTTGACAGCATACCCGGACACAGCATTTGACAGCACAAGGAGGATCAAAACACCCGGTACAACGGCTCCTTTCCAATGCTTCAGCGAGATCAGGCCGGCAAAGGAGAAGGGTATGATGGGGAGAAAGTGCCTCAGCCATTCAAAGGAGGAGTGGTTGTAGAGTGTGATGAGGTTGAACACCACTGTGTAGCCGAGGAAAAACAGGGCGACAATGTGGGGGAAAGATTCCCTGCTGTTTTTGGCCCTGAGCAACTTGAGGGTGAGGAGAGCCCCCAGAAGAAGGGCGAAGGGGAATATGAGGGCTGACTTGTAGAGTATCGTCATCTCATTCATCTGTGGAGCGAGTAGGCTCGCCTGGGAGTGAGCAGAGCCGGGGCCCGATAAAAAGTAGAGGGGGTTACCCATGATCATCCAGTTCCAGGCAAACCAGAGGCCTATCATGTAGAAGACGGGCAGGAAATAGAGCAGGAATATCCCCTCGATCTTCTCCCTGTCGTATTTCAGACAAGTCTTCGCGGCGAGCAGGGTTATGGGGATGAACACAGCGGTGAAAAACCATGCCTCGTACCTGACCCACGCTGCCAGCGCCAACAACAGACCGCTTGCGAGCACTTGGCGGTTGCTGCCTGTCTGTAGCCACCTGTAAAAATGGTAGAACACGCCGAGCATTAGCGCTAGGTATATTATCTCAGTCATCCCGTTGATGGAGTACAGGAGTATCATCGGGTTGAGGTAATAGAGCAGGAGTATGGCGTATCTGATGGCCTTTCTCTTTCGGAGATCGGAGTTGAGACACAGCACTTTGTTGAGATAGACAAGAGAGAGGGCTGAGAATATGCTGGACAACACCGTGGAAGCGAGGCCTGTGACAGCGAGCCACTTCGCAAGGACAAAGGGTATCTGCAACATCGCGGGCAGAGGCAGCCATATCACACCGACAGCCGTGAGCTGCGGGCTGTGGTTGTTGTTTATCACTAGGAAGGCATCGGCTGTTCTTTTGAAGGCATCGGAGTAAATCAGCCCGAGAACCTGGTTCAGGTAAAAACCCAAAACAAGGTTGACAATCACAACAAGGGAGAAGCCCATGGCTTCCCTGCTGACCCCAATCGAGAGCCCCCCGCGTTTCCGGCTCAGTGCCTTGAGTCTCCATTTGTACAGGCCGATGCAGTGCGAGATGTAATCGAGTATCTCTTTCCTCGAGAGCTTGCTCTCCCCTGTGGAGCGGTTTGCAAAGGTTATCGGTATCTCCCTGACCCTCGCGGGTGCGGATTTGACGAGTATCTCCAGCAGTATCTTGAAGCCCTTGGGGTTCAGCCCATCAATGCGGGCGACACCCCTTTTCATGAAGAAAAAGCCCGCCATTGGGTCCCTGACAGGTGTGAGCGGCATTGCCATGAGGCCGGCGATCTTTGATATGATCCTCCGGGTGAGGGGCCAGTTTTTGATTGCACCGCCCTTGATGTACCTGCTCCCAATGGTTATGTCTGCGTCGCCGCTCGCTATCGGCCTGACAAGCTCGGGTATCTTCTCCGGCGGGTGGGAAAAGTCAGCGTCCATCACACCCACAATGTTCCCTGTGGCTCTCCTGAAGCCGGCGATGACAGCCGTTGACAGGCCGAGCTTGCCGGATCTCCTCAGGAGCTTCACGTTCTTGAATTTCTTCCCGAGCTCCTGCACGATTCTCCACGTGCCGTCAGGGGAGTTGTCGTCAACAACGATGATTTCCCCCTTGATCCCGTTGCTGGAAAAAACACTGAGTATCCGTTTCACAAGGCTCTCGATGTTCGGTCTCTCATTGTAGGTGGGGATTATCACAGACACAGTTGGGTCGCTTATTGGGGGGTCCCTTTCCCTCGTGAAACTCAGAGCCCGCCACGTCCATCTTGAGTTGATCAAAAACTTGAGGAGCACAGCAGATGCTATGCCGACAGTGTTTGCAAACAGGTAGTACACGCCAAAGATGCCTGAGAGTATGTAGAGCACAACGACATTTATCCAATCCCCGCTGTATGAGACTAGGTTGAACTTCAGGGCCCTCCGGAACATGGATGACGGGTCATGCCTGGCGCGCTCTCTGAATGTCCAGAAGTTGTTCAGCAGGAAATTGCTGATTATGGCAGCCTCGATTGCAAAGAGGCTTGAGAGGAGGTAGTAAACGCCGAGTATCTCGGTGAGGGACCACATGCAGACGGTGTTCACGATGAAACCCGTGGCTCCCACGGTCAGGTATTTGAACAGGGTGAACCTTTCGCCCTTCTCTCCCCCCGGCACAGCGGTTTTGCTCCCTGACATGGCTCTCACTCAAAAGTACTGCAGCCCCCTCTCCTCTTCTTTCCAGAAACCCAGCCTCTCGTGCGCCCACATGAATGCGCCGGCCCCCTCCCTCTGAAGGTCACGGAGGGTCTTCACTATCTTATCCCCCACGTTCTTCCCGTAAATTCTGGGAGACGAGCGCATGGTTTTCGGGATAGTGTCCGAGGCAAACACATGCTCCACCATGGATGTGATGAAGTCCGCGCTCAGCGGCGGCACGAGTATGTTGCTCCTGTTCATGACAGACTCTGGCCTGTCGGTGCTGAACCTGCAGGTCAGGCATATAGTCTTTTTGAGTATGTTGAGCTCCTCCTGCATTGAACCTGAGTCCGTGAGCTCGGCGAAGCACCTGCCGGATTCAAGGAACTCTATGACATGGCCGTACTCTGGCCACACGCCTGTGAAAACAAAGTTCCCCTTCTTTCCCGTCTCCTCGGCGAGCTTGAGCAGTTGCCCCCTGAGGCCGTACTGTTCCAGAGCCTGCCTCGTGCCGTTCAGCTCAATGAAACATATGTTGAAGCCCCGTTTGACAAGGTTTTTCACGGCCTTGATTATGTTCTTGAACCTCCGGGGTGTCAGGTTCCCCCTTCTGTGTATGTCGACCCTTATCCAGTCGTCATGCCGCTCGAGTTCCGGGTAAACCTCGAACACACTCTTCTCAGGTTTCTCCCTCTTTTTCAGCTCTATGGCGTCCACGATGGAGTTGCCGACTGTCCATATGCGGTCAGAGGGGTAGCCCTCCCTCTCAAGGTGCTCCGCGTTGAGTTTGGTGGGCGCAAATAGGAACTCAGCCCCGGCAGCTGAGACAAAGGTGTCCCATTGCTCTGGGAAGGGCTCATCGCGCTGTATAAACCATTTCCCGCGCCACTGCTGGCTGATGAACCTCGCGGGGTCCTGTGTCATTGAGCGGCCCCCCTTCATAACCAGCGGCGACATGGATCTCAGGCCGGCTTCGTTTTGGGCGACCTTTGCGCGCCTTGAGAAAAGCCACGCGATCGGAGCTATCCCGGCGACAAGGGTGTCTCCGTGAACAATTGGGAGGACCTCCACGCCCGGGTATTTCTTGCCAAGCTCTCTCCCGAACCATCCCAGTTTCTCTATCAGTTCGTGCGTTTTCTGGAGCAGGTCCCCGCGTATGTTCAGGTTGCACGCTATTTTTTCATCTATCCTGAACTCCTGCAGTCCCCTGCCCAGTATCTCATCGTAATGCTGCCCTGTGTGTATGACAAAGTGTGGCACCCCGAGTTTCTCGGCGCTCTGCACTATGCTCGCCTGCTTGTAAAAGTCCGGCTTGGTGGCCGTGACTATGGCAACCACTCTTGATCTCTCCCTCTTCCCGCGCTCCATTTCCCTCTCTATGATGCTGTCGTTCACTATCACTTTGGCTGTCATGCTTTCGCCTCCCTGTGGAACCCGTGCTTTGTCTTCTCCCATGAGTGCGGGCTGGTCAGCATCTGCCAGAATGCCTTGGCAGTTCCCGCGGCCATCATCACCCAGTAAACTGGCGAGAGCAGCGCCCACTTCACAAGGCCGTACTGCCTCTTCGCGACGCAGCCGAGCATGCTCAGATAGACCATCGCGAAATTCCCGAAGACAAAGGAAAACATGGAGGGGTAAAGGATGTACCACGGGAAAAGGCTCTTTATAGCGGGGGAGAAGCTCACGAACCAGCCGATGGTGAGGAACCAGAAGACAATGTTCAGCAGGTGAATCAGGGGGGTGCCCGGAACAATCAGTATGAAGGATATGAAGCGCTTCCAGCCGAGTTCTCTGAGGAGTCTGGTGGGGTGCCGGAGATTGACAATGCTGGTCTGTATGAAACCTTTCATCCATCTGCTTCTCTGCCTTATCCACACCCGCAGGTTTGTGACAGCCTCTTCCCTGGTTCTGGAGTCAAGCAATCTTATTGTGTAGCCCCTGCGAAGCAGCCTCATCCCGAGCTCGCAGTCCTCCGTGACATTGTAGGGGTCCCATGCCCCGATTTTCTTTAGCACACTCACCTTGAAGTGCACGGAATTGCCGCCCAGTGGAACCGCGAAACCCCTCTCGATCAGACTCGGCAGGCACAGCTCATACCAGTAGCTGTATTCCGATGTGAAGAGCCTGGTCAGCCAGTTCTGGCTCTTGTTGTAAAAGTTGAGCTTCGCATGCACCCCGGCAACATCGGGCGGAGAGGACTTCAGAGTGACATAGGCCTTCTTGAGCTGGTCGGGCTCGGGTATGTCCTCAGCGTCATATATCACCAGGTATTTCCCGCGAACCCTCGAGAGCCCCACATTGAGGGCCTTCGGTTTTCCCTTGGGTTGGGAATGCGGGATTATCACGGTCTCAAAATAACCGGGGAGCCTAGCTTTCTTCACAGCGCGTATGGTCTCGACATCGTCCTCCTCGAGCAGAAGCTTCACGTCCAGTTTGTCCTTGGGCCAATCGAGGCTCTTGATGTTGCTGGCTATCTGCCTGACCATGGCGGCCTCTTTGTAGAGGGGCACAAGAATGGTGTAGTAGGGCAATCTCTTGTCCTCCAGGCTCGAGATGTCAATGGGTCTCCTGTAGAAATTGGACTGCACGGTCACATGCGAGAGATAGAGCTTGAGGGTGGAGTTCCCGAGGTAGAGCAGCACCACAGCGCCGATCAAAACAAGGAAGGGGTTGAGCCCGAACAGGTAGAACAAAAGCGCGCTGGGCAGGGCGATGAGGAGAGCCACAAACGCAAAGAAGCCCACATTCTCTGCTGTCAGTGTTTTCCTCGCTGAGTGTATCTCGGGGATTGAGAGGAAGTCCCCCCGGTCTATGGAAACACGGGTCTTTCGGTTGCTTTCGTGCTCAGACGGGTGCGGGTACACAAGGAAAGATAGCAGAGAAGACAGAGGCCTGAAGTGCTTAGGTATGGTGTGCTTCTCAATGTCCGGGAGGGGCGGCACCTGGACTCGGGCTATGCTGAACCTGGGGTTGTGTTTTAGGATTTCCGAGATCTCGACATCGTGGCTCAGATAGAAGAGCCTCCTGAAAAAGACCACAGCGATCCTGTTCCTTTTGAAGAATCTCGTGTATGCCGTGTACCCCCGAGGGTTCAGCTCTCCAACCACAAAGTCGTGCTTGTCGAGCATGGAAAAGGTTTTGGGCAGCGGCCCTGGATCGGTTGCGAGGTTGTTTACAAGGCAAACCCTCTCGTGAGAGGCCTTTGCAATGGCGTGTCTGACAAGTGCTTTTTTGGTCTTGTCCCGGAGATAGAGCACTCTGATGTGGGGTCTTCGCTCGCGCAGACTGACCATGCGATTGTAGGCCTTGCGGTCGGAGGTCGCAATGAGGACCTCACATCCCCTGATCCTGGTGCGATCAAACGCTTTCGCCATGTTGAGCACTGCACTCGGCTGCACTTCCCCGACAGGCCCGTCCAGTGGGATGACCACGGAACAGCCGCCCGATCTTTCTCCAGACATGCGATCCCTGTAAGTCCTTATATTCAGATATTAATTTAAGTATTTGTTAATAGCGAAAATTGGTTGGAACAGTCACATGGGCCTGTGATAAGAAAAGATTTAAAACCAATTGCCAACAGAATATAGTGGCTTTTGCAGAGGGTGGCTGGACAAAGCTGAACAGGGGGATTTATGAGACCGGAGATATCTGAATTTTCCTATGCTTATGCGCTCGTGGAGTCGATTAAAAGACGTCTGTTACCGTCCTTTAGAGCGGCACCGCTTTTTCTTTCGCATTTTCAAGAGGGAAAGAAAGGGGGTGGGTTTGATGTGGCACTCACATATCCCTCTTTCCTCATTTTCCTCCAGTTTAAGCTCAGTCATTACATGGTCAGGAAAACGGCGTTCGAGGCGAGGCAAAGATTATTGCCTTTGCCTTTTTATCGGATGTATCTCATGCCGTTGAAGTACTCAGAGCAACATAATCTGTTGCTGGATCTGGAGTCACAGTACAAGCTGGTATTTTACGCGGCCCCAAAGTTCCATCTCACAACTCACCTGAATGACGCTTACATCAAAGACGAGGTCATCGAAAGGTCTTTTTTTATCAGGCCAAAGGAAATAGGACCCTTGCCCGATGACGAGAGGCATTACGTGTCGTTTCGTGATGGATCTCCCGTATATCTGTGCAGTGAGCCGAAAATTATTAGAGAACATGAGGGAAAAGGCAGCTCCTTTTTAGAGGAAATATCGAAATTCAAAAAGTCTGAGGGTAAGAAGCCCAGCAGGGAGAAATACTCAAAGCTCAGCAGAGGGATGCTCAGTATACTGTCGAAACATGAGCGCACAAAAAGAAGGCTAACAAGCAGAGAGGTTGAGAAACTCGCTGATAGAGAGCCATTGTCCGTGATAAACCATTTGGCTTGGAGTTTTTTTCATTGTGTGGTTTTGGGCGTCGAATAGGATTTGATTTCTCAGTCTCTAAACTGTTGGTTTATCCAATGGAAGAGCTCAAATGAGTCTCTGCTTCGTTTCGGTGTTCACTTCCCAATCCCCAACACCCTCAGCGTCTTCTCAAAGGTCTCGGCCGTGACTTTCGGAAACCTCTCCGTGACATCCTGATATACCCCGTAAAAGTTCCAGTACTCCAGCATCTTGCCGTTGCCCCTTCGGAAGCGCCTCTTGAAATGCAGGTTCCAGTTAATGTCCTCGAAGTCAACGCAGAGGCAGTAAGGGGACACATTGAATGTCAGGACCAGCGTCGCATTGCTCCAGAAATCCAGATAATCCTTGATGCTCCCATTCCCAAAAATCACGTTGCTCCTCTTCATATCAAAATAGTTGTTATAGTTCCTGTGCTTGACCTCAATAAGACGGGATTCCTTCGTTTCGGGGTCAACAACGACATAGTCAGGCATGGACAGAAGTTTGCGGTTGGTCTCGGGCACATAGTTTCCGGTTATTTCCCTGATGATCTCCCGATTGTGGTTCTCAATCCCAAAGCTCATGACCTTGTAGCCAGACATCTCGAACAGCGTCTTCACAAAATTCAGTGACTGCCGCTCCTTGGCCTTGGACTCGAACCACTGGTTTTTCGCTTCCATGCTTTAGATTTTACAGAGGGTTATAAATGCTTTCCGTCTAGTGACAAAACTACGAAATTCTGCACTCACCGGAACACCGGAACCATCCTGCCTAAAGACTTTTGAATCTTTGCGTTAAGAAACTTAATTGATTATCATGAAAGTTGTAAAAACACCTGCCATGATGGGAACAAGACACCCCATTGTTGACATAGAGATTTCCAACAACCTCGACCCACATTGGGACTACAGTCTTGCGAAGCCCTGCCTTGTTGGTTTCTTCGTGGACGAGGAGCTTACTCAGTTCCTTCTGATGAGCCACAATGAGAAAAAAACAAAAGATTTTGTTAAAAAGATACAAGACTTCCTTTCCACAATAGATGGAAGGCCCCATGCTTTTAACACAAAAATGGAAACCGGATGCTTCAAAGTCCTTCTCGGCTATTCTCCAAAACTCCATGAAATTAAACCTTTTAATGGAAAGGGTGTGAGTAAGGAGTACCTTTTCTCCTATCTGGTCAAGAAGGGTGCGGTCAGTAATTTTCCATTTAGGGATCCGTTGAATGGACACAGTGAGTTATGCCCTGAGCTCTGGAGAAAGGGCCACTTCGAAGAGGTGAGACAGCATAATGTGTGTTGCCTCACAAAAGAATCAAAAATTCTCGAACACCGAGAACTATTATTAAATGATTTTCAACATCTTTTGAAGGAAGATGGTTGGATACAGGAAGGTGTTGAACTCCCATGAAAGTTACAGTGAGAAGCACTGGTTATTCGAATTAATAAGGGTTTTTTCTGCCCTTATTATTACGATATCCTGATTCCAATATCCCCGCATCAGCTCAGATGCACATCTCTGTGTCGCGCAAGTGGTTTCATCTATGGGGTCTCCTGCGTGTGTAAGGTCGTACATAAGTCCCGTCCGATCTATAATAACCCCTAACGTGGACGGGCTTGCTTTTATCTATCGGCGCGTAAATTGTTCCGTACGACGAGCCAGATGGCCTGTGATAGACCCATCCGTGGTCGCTCCACGTCATCCTGTAGAATGTGCGCATGACTTTCTCATAAGGCCAATCATATATCCCAACTCCAGGCATGGTTATAGTTCCTCTTAATTTTCTCCTGGGTTGGGAATAATAGTACACGTAATCCTCATACGACATCATTGCTTTTGGAGAAATGGAATGCTTTATGAATTCCTCGTACTCCTTTCTGGACATCAGACCACGGCGAGGTTTAAAAGCTTTGCGTTTTCGATGAAGCTTCCTGTATTTTTCCGGGGGTGTGAGCTTTTGCACTGCCCAGAAACCCCTGCCTGACTCTTTGGCTTTTTCTTCCAAGGAACTCCATTCCTGGCATTCGGGCCTGTTACAGTACTTGCGGTAAACGTATGCATAGCCGTTCTTCACCAACTCCTCGCTGACATTTTTGTTGCCGATCTTGACGACAGCGACCGTTCTTCCATACTGGTCTTTATCGATTTCTTCGACTTCAACCCTCTTGCCGTAAATCATTTCATGGGTGGCTTTCTTGGCTTCTTCTCCGTAGTATTGGCCAAGCTCAGGGCAGTCTATCCCATAGATGCGAACCTTTTGGCTCCTACCATCATGGATGACTGTTATGGTGTCGCCGTCGTGCACGCCCACAACTAGACCTTCCCATGCCAAAGAGGGTGATGCTGTTGCAAACAAGAATAATGTAATGAGTAATATTACTCGCTTCATAATACGACGAATTCCCCGAACGAAAATTTTCCCATGGTTCTTGTCATTCGCTGGCTTCATAATTCTTACGACATTTTTATAATATTCCCTTCTGAGTCAAACTCATAAACTCTTGAATCTCTTTTTGTTCTTAAAATCTTGTCAGGGTCTATTATTTCCATTTTCCCATCCTCTACGAGACAGTACTTAGTGTTTCCGGTTTCATCAATCTGTGATTTGATTATTGGAAATCTGAATCGCCGAATATTTCCAGATGGAAATTTTACTGTGACCATCATGTAAGATTTGCCTCTTCTTATCGCGATTTCGGAGCCGTTTGGAAATAGATCCTTTATATGTATAGGAAGATTAGATACAATTTTTGGCACAAGTTCTTCATAAATGTGGCTAAAACTTTCATCTAATAACTGACGGATTATCTCCATGCTTTTTTCATGTTTATCTTGGGCCTCCTCTATCTGTTTTTCATATTCCTTGATCTTTTCGGCTATCTCTCGTTCTTTTTGCATTTCAACATGTTCCATATAAGCCTTTGTTTCCTTGACCATTTGGCTTGGTTTGAACATATCAATGTAATCTTTGTGAAATTTTATTTGAGTACGCTGTATATAGACACTGTATACGAAACCGAGGATAAGCAAAAAATTTGATATTATCTGTATTACCTGTAAGTTTACGCTCACTGGAATCCTCCACTCTGTATATTGTGGGCGGATCAAAGTCCGCCCACATGTACACTATTTCTTTTTATGTTTTGTCGGGTCTACGAGCACATAATATTGTTTGGGACCCGGGGTTGGTGGGAAGGGCTCACCCTTTGTAACAGTGACCTCAGTCCCAGTTGTTGTGTTTTTATACTGCCCTGAACGAGGAGCAATTTCGCCGGGTTTGTATCGTTTCTTACCTGCCATTCTCTTTCTCCTTCGAATGTTTTGATAAAGTCAAAAAGAAAAGGGCTCCGAAAGCGGCCGAGAACTTTCGAAACCCCGATATCTACTTATTTAAGGCAAATTCTTATCACCTTGCCCTTCTTAGGTCGGACAATCTCCTTCGTTCGCCAGTGCCGAAACCACTTGACGAAGATAATCCGGCCTTTACATTTCTTGGGCATAGTGGCCCTCCATGGCCCGTCGATATTTTTGAGTTGACCTTCGGCCATGGCATTGGTATTATACTATTGCGTCATACCATCGGCCATGCACATGGCCAAAGGACTGGCGGAACCCGAACGGGCTAGATAGTTCCGCCCTCAACGAGCCACCAATGGCACTTGGTGGCTCTTTTATATGCAAGCTTTACAAATCAAAGACCCACATATCATTCTCATCATCGTAATAAATATCATAGCGCTTCGTCTCTCCTCTGGGTATGTCATAATAATCCAGAAAAGCTCTTGCTGAAATAAAAGCCCCAGTCGAGCCGAAGCTTATTTTAGTAGCTCCCTCTTCGCTTGGATTGTTCGTTAATTTGATACCCACTCTTTTGTTCTCCTTGTCATAAAATAGGATTGCGTATTTGTAATCCCTCATTGACATCTTCTTTACAGCACCCCTATTAAACCCAATCTGCCCTCTAGTCCATATAGAGACCTTGGGTGCATAGCTTCTGCCAGCCCTGACAAAACGCTCAAATGCCATACTAACACCTCCTTTGATTGAATTCATTATAGCAGACCAAACAAATTTGTCAAGGACTTTTTGTCGTTGCAGAGTTTTTAATTGCTCGACCAACGTGACGTGTATTTGACACAAGCATTTGAATCATGTGCCACCTCCACCAGTTGCACATCAGCCACATTCGTTTTACTATCTCTTGTAGTTGTTTCTAGAGCAGTTCCTCAGATATCTGAATGGCAAGATCAGGGGAACAATTCCGAAAGGAGCTTTCAGAGCTTCAAAAGGTCTTGAGAACCTATGCGAAGATGCTCGCAGACATGGCGGATGTGAAGACCTCACAGACTTAGAGGAATGACCGGTACGGGAAGAGATAGGGAGAAGAAATAGCTGTCATCAGAAATTCACAGCATCTTTGTAACCGTAAATATCTCTCTTCAGTTCATTGAACAAAGTAGAAATCCCCTTTATTCCCAGTTTTTCTTTGAGGGTTCTCAGAGCGTTTCTTTTCTTCATGTCCTCTACTGTCAATATTTCCGGACTCAGATTCTCGATGCCCTCTTTCTTGTATTTTTCAAGCACGCTCAGGACAATTTCCCTGACCTCTCCTTCAAAACCCTCAAGCTTGGAGGAGTACAGGTTGAGGAACCTCTTCACTCTTTCCTCTGTTGTTACCAGCGGAGCGTTAAACACAATGTGCGCCAGAATATCGAACCCATCAGCAGTATCTAACTGTTCAATATATTTTATTACATCAAGGTTGATTTCATTCTCCCGCAATTCCTCAATAAACTTGGCCCGCTTCTTGTCATCAAGCCAGATTCCTTTTAGTTCTTCAAGGTTATGGGTTATTTTCAGGACGTTGTCTTTTACATACTTCTTATACTGTGCCCGTGAGATATAGTTCCCGTGGATCTCGATTTCAACTTCTTCAGAAACAGTGACATCAACACCAGAGATCTTTATTTTTCTGGGCTTCACTCTCTCAGGCTTGAGTTCAAAGAGGATGGCATCCTTATTGGTTTCAACTCTTTTCAGAAGTTTTTTGTATTTGTCTGCAGTCACTATAACCTTAACGGTGTTGTTTGAAGGCAATCCGTCCAGTTCGAAGAAGCCATCGCTATCGGTAAAAGCATCTTTGGAGAAGCGTCCTACTTTCACTCTGACTTTGGCCCCTTCTATCCTTTCGTTGCTCTCAATATCACAAACATAACCCTTGAGGTGCCTGTCAAAAGGCTTTTCAGGGACCTCCTTGTCGATTTTTATCTTGCCTGGAACATCCCAGTCATCAAGCAGTCTTGTAGCGTTTGTAAAATCAATAATCCTGAAAAAGCCCTTCCCCTTGCTCAAGCGAGAGCCACGGCCTACAATCTGTTTGAAAAGCACAGTAGAAGCAATGGGTTTCATGAAAACGATGTTCCTGAGATGTGGGATGTCTATCCCTGTAGACAGCAGGTCCACTGTAGTTGCAATCAAAGGGTATAGCCGCTCCTCATCCCTGAAAACAGTGAGGTCATCCTTTTCTTCACTGACTATTCGTGTCGCAAGGTTCTCTTTATTGGAGAGTTGATTGAGAAAGGTTGTAACATCCTGTGCATGCTGCATATCAACGCAATAAATGATGGTCTTGGCTTTTTTGTCGGTCTCATGGAGAATCCTCAAGAATCTCTCGCACATGAATTTTGTTCTGTCTGGCAGCGTAATCGTTCTCTCGAATTCAGAAGGCTGGTAGTATGGCTTTACTGCATTAAGGTCTATTTCATCATCATAGGTTACTTCCATTCCCGGTTCTACAATCAGGCCCTCCTTATCAACATTCGTGACTATTTTGTATATCTTGTACGGCACCAGGTATCCGTCTTCAATGGCCTGAGCAAGTGAGTACTTGAAGACAGGTTCCCCGAAGTATTCATAAACATCGATGTTGTCCTCTCTCCTTGGGGTAGCAGTCATACCTAAATGGTACGCTGTATTGAAGTGATCCAGGATTATACCCCAGTCTCCGTATCGTGAACGGTGACACTCATCAATGATTATCAGATCGAAGAAGTCTCTGGGAATCTTCTTATATAGGCCTTCCTTGTACAGTGTCTGGTATGTGGAAAAATATATCTTTCTGTTCTTTTTGTAGCTGTTACCGATTATTTTCGTTCTCGCATGCTTGAAAGGCTCATAGGCATCGTATGCCTGGTCTCTCAGGAAAATCCTGTCTGTCAGAAATAACACTCTTGAAAAGAAGTTGCTCTGGACAAGCTTCCAGACAATCTGAAATGAAACAAGGGTTTTGCCTGTTCCGGTCGCCATTGTTAACAGGACTTTTCTCTGGTTTTTCAGGATAGCCTCTACCACATTCTTTACCGCTGTTTCCTGGTAGGCCCTCAGACGCTTATCAGGGATGAGATAAGTCGGATATTCCAAGGGGGAAAGCTTATCAGGGAGACCTTTAAACTCTACATATATCCTCAGCAATTCCTTTGGAGTGAGAAAAGAATCAACTTCCTTAACCCCCAGCGTTCTTCTGTCGTAGATAAGGATTTTATGACCGTTCGTGGCATAAGCTATAGGCACATCAAGTCTCTGGGAGTAATCCTTGGCCTGTGCTACTCCCTTTTCTGCCGTCTTTTTTTCGCTCTTTACCTCAACCACACCCACAATGATGTTATTAACTCTTAGAACTATGTCTGCGAATTTTTTCTTGGGCTCAACTTCAATGTATTCCTCGCCGTTGACATAGTATCTCTTGCTTTTTATTGGGAATTGTCTCTCTAGTTGCTCCTTCTTCCACCCAGCCTTCTTGAGTTTGGGAACAACAAGATTTTCCTTAGTATCGTCTTCATTCATCATATTAGCTGCCCCCTGAAAGCCATATATAAGACTTGTTCCTTTAATTGTTTAAACTTTTCTGTTTGAGCCTGCTGTAATTCGTTTATTTTCCTAATTTTTTCGTTCAAGTCGTCAAAATACCGGGCGATTTCTTTCTGTTTTTCGAGGTCTGGTTTGCCGTTGCGGAATGGGAGGGGTAAAGGACAATCAATTAGATTTTGTTTCCCTATACTCTCGAACGTGGACCCCTTACCCTTCCATGATAATTTTGAATGTAAAAGATAGTAAAACAAATAATATGTATCAGTTTGGCTTTTTCCTCTTAAAATAGCCAAGCCTCTACCTATGGCGCAGACCTGTTTCGAAATATTTACATCTCCCACAGGTGCCCTGACTGATATTAAAATGTCCATCGGCTCTGCGGTCTTCTTAGGCTTCTCGCACCAAACTTGACTCGCTTTCAGAAAGATATCCCCAAAATCTTTTTTACCTTGGTAAAAGGGCAGCCCCTTTTTTTCTTTATTGTAAGTTTTCGATGAGGGAGATTGTCCCATTATTATCTCGCAAACATCCCCCAACTTAACCCACTTCCAGTCTTTCTTATCTTCTTTCGCCTGCCTGAAGACCTTTTCAAGAGCATTCTGAAAAATCTTTTCGGTCTTGCTTAAGGCATCTTCCCGCAGTATAATGGCTTCATCAACAGGCGCGAAAATCTCTTCGATTTTGGCCACTACTTCTTTTTGTTTTTCGAGGTCTGGTTTGCCGTTGCGGAATGGGATCGTAATGACAACCTAAAATTGACCCCCTGTGATAACCTAAAATTGACCCCCCCCTCTAGTTGATTTAGGGGAGGGTAGTGCCGTCCCATCCCCCGGGGGATGGGACGGCACTACCCGGGACTCAGCCCATCTTTTGGTTTTTTAATGATTCTCGTAGCCTATAACTTTCCCAGTTGCAATTGATGATGTAGGCCTTATGAGTCAAGCGATCCAAGAGAGCTGCTGTAAGATTAGCATCGCCAAATATCTGGGTCCAATCTCCAAACCCAAGATTACTAGTAATAATTACCGAGGCACGTTCATGACGTTCAGCCAGCACCTGAAACAGAAGCTCAGAGCCCTCTTTGGAAAACGGTACGTAGC
>JALXAE010000054.1 GCA_026992355.1 Syntrophobacterales bacterium
ATTTTATAATTTCGGCCACTGATAACCAACCGTGAGGATGGACATCCCTTATTGTATGTCCAGGGACCCTATAAGAACCCTCTTCACAGAAGAATCTACTTTCGGGTTCAACAATTTTCGCTTCCAGAGCAGCCGCAACAACAAAAGGCTTAAAAGTAGAACCTGGCTCGAAGACATCAGTAATTGCTCGATTTCGCCATTGATCAGGACTTAAAAACCTGTAACCGTTGGGATCAAAAAAAGGCCAATTCGCTATGGCAAGCACTTCAAAATTCCATGGATTCATAACTACAGCTTGAGCGGAGGATGCTCTATATTTAAGACATGCCTTTTCTAATTCCCTTTCAACTACGTATTGAATGTACGAATCTATGTTCAGCTTCAAAACATTATGGTTTTCAATTTCTTCCAGGTTTCCCGCCCATAATTTGCGGCCCAAGGCATCCCGAAAAACCCTGCTTGCTTTGGTTTTTCTCAATAGTTCTTGTTCAAATTTTCTCTCAACCCCCTCCAAGCCATGCCCATCCCAGCCAACAAAGCCGATAACCTGACCTGCAAGATGTTTATGGGGATAAAATCTTTTTCTCTCCTTCAATACGTAAACACCGGAAAGATTGAGTTTTTCTATCTGCAATGCCGAACGATCGGATACGTATCGTTTTATCCACACAAACCGCCTTTTAGATTTGAGCTTCTTAACTAATCTTCCGTAGGATACAAACAGCTTCGATGATAAAATTGAAGCTACTTTCCGGGGAGATTTAATCTGCGAGGGATCAGCAAAAATAGATGGCTGAGTAACCGTAATTGCCAATCGGTTGCCATGTCGATCAACAATTGGCAACCTAAAAGGTCTGTGTTGAATCTGAGTAATTACCTGGGCTTCATAGAGTCCTTCCCACCTGTTATTAGCTACAATCTGCAAAAAAAACGCTTTCAAGATTATAGCACATGCAGTTACTAAAGAAATGAACAGTATCACTTTTGATAACAAGCCGGTTCGAAATTCGTTGTTGGGTACTGTGGGTCCTTGTCGCTTCATTTTACGGCTGTCGAATGATTACCGTCTGTAGATGTTTCATCTGAGGCAGGAAGTAATGATTTAGGCTCATTTGCTGGCGATGCCTCTATCATCTTGCGAGGATTCTGTTCAACCCTCATGGTTAACATGCCGCCCATAACACTAATCTCATAATTCTTATCAGAAAGATCCAGGCTCTGTATGGCCGTTTTGAAGGCAGCCCACTTTCTCTTTGCCTTGCGATAAACATAAACACAACCGGCTATGCCCGCTAGAAACATTGCAGCAAAGACCCACCATGGCGTGGAAATAACCTTACCTATAAACAACATGATACAGAGGATAACCAGTACGAACACAACCTGAAGACCCATAATCATGTACATGTAACCGATGCCCTGGTTTATTTCATTTTTCTCTCCTGATACATCATTTTCTTTCCGTTTAAAGAGTTTCTTAAACCATCCCATTACTTTTCTTCCCTCGTGCTATTGTTTTCTCGAACATTAAATGACTGTCCTTCCAGAAGAGGAACATCTTCCATTGAACCTAATTCTTGTGCCTTTTCTAATTTTATTTTAGATAGTTCAAATTGATATCTGACAATTTCTTTAGAAAGTTTATAGCGCAAGTAAATAATCCATACAACTAATCCCCCAAGGAATATCAAAACACCCGTTACAAATATAGCATGACGTTCTACAAAAGTAACAGTAGCCTTGAATAAACTTTCAGTAACATTCGGTACAACCCAGATGATAACAGCAAGGACAGCTACCATGAAACCCAACTGAAACACAGACAGAGAACCCAGCAAATGAATCAAGTATCTCCAGCCTTTAAGTTGGGATAATTCAACTTTCGCCGATGATTGTGTAGTTTTATATTCAAACATGGCCTGATAAGACTTCACAGCAAAGGCTATCAGAAGGACAAGTCCAATAGGAACACCTATCGCAGATGCTAACCATCCTCTAAATGGAAACGGTTTTTTAGACGAAACAACCCGCACCTTGTATTTTTCTACCGGACCAAAGGTACTGCGAAAACTTATTTCTTCATATCTGGTGAGAGCTTTCCCTCGGGTTTTATAAAGGATCTTTCCATTACTGTCTTCTATGATGACATAATACTCCGTACCCGATTGACTAGCAGCTGCCAGATAAATAACAAGCTCTAGCAATAATAAGCCTGCAACGATAAAAACCGGTATTTTGCCCTTCACATTTCTACTCCCACATTTCACGAGTCTGGATACAACCTATTACTGCAGGTGTCAAAAGGAAATAAAGAGAGTCCAGAATACAAATGGACGGAGTTATGACCGTGAGCACTAAAGC
>JALXAE010000055.1 GCA_026992355.1 Syntrophobacterales bacterium
GAATGGTTTATAGAGAACAATGCTACAAAATCTCAAGTGCTACTCTAACACGCACTCAAC
Source organism: Syntrophobacterales bacterium (assembly GCA_026992355.1). Classification (GTDB taxonomy): domain Bacteria; phylum Desulfobacterota; class Syntrophobacteria; order Syntrophobacterales; family Thermodesulforhabdaceae; genus JALXAE01. The sequence goes on from JALXAE010000055.1 coordinate 61, forward strand.
TTCATTGCCATATGGCACAATTATAGGCGGATCTTCGACATAGAGTCGGGTTTAAGTTGTAGGTGCTAAGTTTTAAGTAAGGAACCGCTTGCCGCAAAGCGAGACGGCTCTTTTCTGCAACTCCGCGTGCAGACTGAAAAAATGACGACACTTTTTCCCTTGCGAACCTTGCTTGCCCTGTTAAATCCCATTGGGCCATATAACTGGGATGTCTTTGCGGTTTCAGGGCAAATTCCTATCTTAAATTTCGGTTGCGGCTTTGGTGCCTCAATAATTTACGGGTTTCTTCTTAAGGACCGGGATCCCAGGGAAAATCTGATAAATAAGCAACTTCTTTTGTGAAACGATTTTGAATGGCTTTGAAAATCGTCCTCCCTTTGGAATTGCTAGTTCCGCAATTTTTCGTCCCAACTCCCAAGATTACCCCTTTTTCCCTTGTTCGTCCGTAGCTTGGTACACTACGACACTTTTTGGGAACATGTTTCCGCTCAATTTTACCAGTTCCTTACATGGTATTACCCTGTCCATATCATATAGAAAGCTTGAAGATTTGCTCTTGTTATGACAGCGGGCGACATGGGAGAAAGGAGTGGTTGTTTTCGCGCCAGAGGCGGATCTCCGAGCTTTCATGATGTTTGCATTTTCGAACTTGGCTTGGAATGTCAATAACATGGATATCTTATCCATGATTCTCCCTGGAGTGAAGGCTATTTCGCTATTTAACCAAGGGTTGCGAGAGCTCTTCGGATAAAATAACGGGTTTTATGTTTCCGTTTTCCTGCATGATAAAAGTTACGGCTTTTGACTCTTTTAATCGTTTGATTTCTTCTGGTTCTATGCCAAAATATCGGACAATTTCCTCGTCTGATACCGCACGTGAAGCGAGTCTCCTATTTTTGAGACCAAATCTCCGGTAATTATAATATCCCCACATTCTTAGCGCGCAGAATATTAAAATAACCAGAATACCGCTGTTTCTCAATAGTTGAATAAGCTGTTTGTAACCTGCGATTACAATTACCTCATGGTAAAAAACTTTCACTCCGAGAATCCACATCAGGAGGTTGATAAGGGGTAAAATCAGATAAATCCAGATACTCCAGAAAAACGCAGTGATGGTTAGTTCGGTTATCTTCCTGAGCGGACTTTTCTTTTCTGGTCTGTCAATGATTTTTTTCATATTATGGTCGAGTTCTTCAGCTGATTCCCCTGTCCGGGCTTTCCCAAGTAGCAGTCGTGCCTTTCTTTTTCAGTAGAGTTGCCGGTAAAGCTACCACTACCGTTATGGCGTTTATGACCCAATAACAAATTGGATACCAGATCACCCAAAAGTAGTATTTCAACAGCCCTTTTTCATACTTTCGTTCCATACATAAGCTGGCAGCGAACTGAATCAAGCAAACCAATCCCAGAACAGATCCGCTCCATTTGGGAACGGGTGGGAGTATCTGAACGGGGAGCGAAACTTTGAGAGATGATTGTATTAACCAGAGGAGAATCAGGATTAAAAAAGAATAAGCCCAGATCACGCTTGCAATGTATTCCATGTATATGGGCCAGAGGCGCCGTTGTCGCCAACTTGTCCAGATATCGGAATGTTTCAAAATCACCTCAATCCCTCCTCTAGCCCACCGGAGTCGTTGCTTCCATAAACCTTTGATTGTTTCAGGAACAAGAACCCAACAAAGCGCCTTGGGTTCATAGCGGACGTCCCAAAAATGTTTTTCGAGTTTCCATGTTATGTCGATGTCTTCCGTAAGCATCATATCATCCCAAAAACCCACATCGTATAATGCACTTATTCGGAAGGCGGCAATAACACCGCTAACCGTGAGAACTTTGCCCAGTATTCTTTGAGTTCTCTTAATCAGGCCTATTATTGTGGAGTATTCTCCAACTTGAATCTTGGCCAGGAGAGTTGTTCTGTTTGCAACGCGCGGATTTCCAGTGACAGCACCTACTCTTGGAAAATGAATAAAGTGCCAAACGATCCACCTCAAGGCATCTTTATCGAGCATGGCGTCGGCATCAATTGTGACCACATACTCCCCTCTGGCAGCAACACAGCCCATTGTAAGTGCAGCGGCCTTCCCCCTGTTTTCACTTAAGAAAACATTGCGCACACTAGAATATTGTTTGGCAAGGTTTGTAATTATGTCTGGTGTTCGGTCGGTACTTCCGTCATCTATGGCTATTATTTCGAAAGATGGATAGTTCTGCCCTAAAAGATGTTTTACTGTACTTTCGATTGTTTTTTCTTCATTGTGACAGGGTATGAGGATGGAAAGAAAGGGGTACGTCGGTAAGATTGGTGGGGTATCTCTTTTTCTTTCCAGTTTCCAGTAAAAAATACCGCCTCCTATTATCCACACAAAGCTCATGAGGAGTGGATACAAGTAAATAAAATCGCTTATAAATCTTAGTACCTTTTCAATGAATGCAGTCGGTTCCATCTAGAATTCTTTCTTTGGCACCTGGACAAATCTCATGTTTCCAACTAGCGTGCGGCTTTTATTTCGTTTCGGTAGGAACTGATGAATCCACCATAAGGAAACACTCTTCTGGACATCTCCAGTTTAAGGATGTTGACATCCGGTTTGTTTTCGAATACATCGTCCGGATAATATGCCAGGTGCCTGACTCCAGCGCTTTCAAGGAGGCGAAGTTCACTCCTCAGCAAGGAGCTATTAATCCATTCGGATGTTTTCCAATCGCGTGCCTGAATTTTGAATACTGTTTTTGATATCGAGTCAGGGTACTTTCTGGTATTGTTAACAAGTTTCCGTAACCATCTTTTAGGATCAGTTGTTCCTTCCATGACAGGGTAAGCCATAATAACAACCGAATCGTATTTTCTTAAAAAGTCCCCGTAGTTTTGCGAAAACCATTCTTGTGCTTCTGGATTATTGACAACGCTAGCGTAAATATTTCGGGCGGACTTGGCTTGCGGTCGGTATTTTCGAACCTTGTTTATTAAACATTCGGTGAAATCGTCAAGCGTCTTGGTCTTTATCCATGTCCAGCGATTTTTCAAGGCAGGATCTTTCTTGAGATCTTCCAAGGAAATCTTTTTCCCCAATAATTTTTCATAACACTTTATTGCAAAAGGGCTGAAATCTTCACTGTCAGTAAGGTAGGCATCGTCTTGAAAAAGCACCCCGTCTATATGGCAATATTTTCCTAGGTCTTCATATACCATTCCAATTATTTTTTTTACTTCTGGATTGAATGGAGACAACCTGTGGTACCATGAAGAAGCAGTTCTGATCTCACCGTTCTCGGTCATCTCTTTTACCTCTAGCCGCTTATTATCTTTTTGGTTTGGTAATATCCACCCAATCGTTGGCATCCATGCGTATACCTTGATATCCCTAATTGACAATTGATGTGCTGCATGGCTGAATAGATTGCTGCGAACAGGAAAAACCCTATTGGGGAAATACACTTCTTTTATCTTCCCGTCTCCCTGGGGGTCCGCAAATGCCTGGAGGTAAACCTCATCTACACCCATGGCAACCATTCGGTCGATCAGGAGTCCGAGATTTGCTTCTTCTTGCTTGGGGGAAGAATCGTAGATCATGTCCAGGTCAACCTGTGCAATTCTATGATACTCAGGCTGTATGAAGCCGGTACGAAGTCCTTTGATGAAATCTGCCATGGTAGTTTTAGAGTGGATAAGCGCCCTGTGAATCAATGTAAGCTGGCTGGGGCTGGAGAATCCTTCTGTCAAGGTAAACGTGAGGCTGAATCCTTCTTCTTGTGCCAATCGCACTGTTAGATCATTAAATTCCCCGTATGGCCAAACCATAATTCTGGGAGAAACACCGAGCTTTCTTCGAATGATTTCTTTGGAGGTGCGAAAGTCGTTTCGTAATCTCAATATATACTCTTTGTCTGTTTCAAAACATTTTCGTTTGGGATCATATATCCATGAAGTACAAGCGGGGCCCAGGTTCCCCTGGGGATTGTATACAACTCCTTTATGCATATCGTATGTATGAGAAGCTATCTCTACTAGCCCGCTTTTTACGCAATCCCTCAACTGCTCCCAACTCATTAACTTTTCCTTCACGTATGTCGGCTGTTTTTCTATCCAGTGTGGGACAACTGTGAGGACTGCAGGATAGTGGTACATTCTTAGAACCGGTAAAACAAAGTCGTGGAAAGAAAGATAAGCATCATCGAAGGTTAACAGTATCGCTTTCCGAGGAAGGGGTTTCTTATTTTGGTGGGCTGCCAAAATGTCATTCACACTTATGACATTGTAGTTATGTACTTTCAAATAATCCATTTGTTGTGCAAAATCCCACTGATAAACAGAATATTGGTTTCCCTCCAGTCGTGTGGTTACATTATGGTAGCACAACGCCAAAAACTTGTTCTCTCCGGCAAAAGAGATGTGTGTCAATAGCAAAACCCAGATCACCAATGCGCTGATTCGGAAGCATCTGGAGATACTAATGTTTTGGTGAATAGTCAATGTGTTGCGTGGATTTTCTGTGCTTTCTCTTGTTAGAAACATGTTAATATCACTCTAAAATCTATGCTGAAATAATACGTTAAGTTCCCAGGCATAAACCGGATCCCCGTCGTACACCTTCCTGTTTATTTCTGTCCCCCAATTGAGCGATGTTGTATCAGAAAAATCTATGTCCTGTTCATATCTTATTGAACCGACTGGACTCCATGAGTAACCTGCTTGTTTATATCCTCCCATGGTTAAGAAAAACCTGTCAACAAGGCTTTTCCTGTAAAGCTTGTAACGTACCCACCGGCACATGTACGTTATCGAAGAAGTGAACTCACCCGAAGGAGAAAAATACGGGGTGCTGGTCTTCGAGTTATGAGCGGTTGAGATATCTGCGAAAACACGTGCTGTGAAGTCCGGTTTCGTGGTAACTTGGTGTTCTCCATGAACGGACACCCATACGGAATCGTTACCATCGGTGTAATGGAGATAATCTCCGGTACATGTATATTCGTCTAATTCACTTTTTCTGAAAGTTACTGCAAGCTTGTATTCGTTGCCCTCGGTCCCGTGCACTCTTGCCCGAAGCGGTATGGCGAGGCTGAATGAATTAAAGGACGCTTTCACCCTCCAATAATCATCAGGAGTATATATTAATGATGTAGCCGATCCAAATTTGTCTATTTCGGATACGTCAAAACTAAACTCCTGGTTAAACGCCCACGTGGAGTTGATCACATGGCGCAGCCCGATGGCCAATCTCCGGAAGTAGTCTTCGTCATCATGAAATGTGGCGCGATTCCAGATGCCCTGTGTGTACATACGAGTATTGAGGCTGAGTGGCACTTCGGCTCCCAGCGTAACCCAGATGTCATCTGCACCTGTGTCCTCTAAAGTTGTTTCAACGTGTCCATACAGATTTTTCATATCTTCGACTTGGAAATACCTGCTAAGTTCTTGATTGTGCTTATCGTTTCTATTTTTCTTAAGAAGTGAACTGGCGATTCGTCGGGCTTCTTCTTTTTGAGCAAGGGTATCAAGGGCTATTGCTTCCCCTCGTTTTGCGTCGGGGTCTTCTTCTGGAACCGTGTTAAGAGCGACTTGAAAATCTTCAAGAGCTTTCCTGGGCCAGCCTCTCCAAAGATGGGAAAAGCCAAGACCAGTTCGAGTTCCGGTATCTGCAGGCGCTTTGGATAGGCATCTTCGAAAATAGTCTTCTGCTTCCTCAAGTCGATCTTCATATAGCAATAACCACCCTCTCGCAATCATGACTTGGTACCTGTCCCAGTTTTCTCTTTCTACCCCGTCCTTCTTGATGATCCACGGAAGCTCTGTGTCGAGTTCGGTTAATATCTTCTCAGCCTCGTTCCACTTCCTTGTCTCTTGAAGCGCGTAAAATAGTCCGAGTCTTATTCCAAAATCCTTGGGGTTTTGTTTCGAGGCCTCCCTGTAAATCTGAATTGCCATGTGTGGTTTTTCCAGGTAAAGATAAGCTCCGGCGACAGCCTTCAGAACCCAGTACGGAATTTTAACTTTTCTTTGTTTTAATTTGTCATATTCTTTTATGACCTTGGCCATTTCATATTTCTTATAATAAGCCAGCAATCGATCGAATAGAGCTCTCAAATTGGCGGGATCTTCTTTTAGCTGTTTTTCAAGAATTAATAAAGCCCTGGGCAGGTCTCCTTTCCAATGAATAAATCTTGCCGCCAGGTCCCCTTCCAGTTCGCGGATAAGATCCTTGTTTTCGAAGCCTCTTCTTTTTGCCATTTGTAATGCGCGGGAAGTAGCTCCTAAAGCAGAAAGGGCTCGCATTTTAAGGGCAAAAGCCGCTGTGTTTTGAGGGCTTAAGGTGAGAATCCTGTCGTAAATGTTAATCGCTTTCCAATATTTGTTTTCTTTTTCAAACAAGTAGGCTTTTGCGAAAAGTGCTTCTAAATTGTTGGGGTGTTTTTCCAGTATTCTCTTTATCAGTTCATGCGCCTTCCTGGTTTTGCCCTGATTGATGAAACAATAGGCCAATCCTATGTGCGGCCTGATGGCGTCCGATTTTTTTCTTATTGCTTCCCTGTATAGTGAGGTGGCCTCGGCCAGGTTTCCAGTCTTAAAATAGCTCCAACCCAGCCATGAAAGAGTGGTGGGATCAAGTTCCGCCTTGGAAAGATTACGCCGTTCCCGGAACGAGATTGCTTTCTCATACTGCCCTGTCATGGCAAGGACAACAATGTAATCCTGGCAATATCTTGACACACATCCGGGGGCGCTCTCAACCACTTCCCTGAGGTAATCGATAACTCTGTTAATCTGTTCCGGGCTTAATGAAGAGAAAAGATGAATCTCCCGCTTTATGACGTTTTCTCTAATGCTCGGATACTTCTCGTAAAGGTCGGAATAAATCTTGTACGCTGCAAGATATCTGTGGTTTTTTTCGTACACAATGGCCTTCAGTAGCAATGTCTCCGAAGTCACACCTGTTGTCTTTCTGAGCTTGGCTATTTGTTGTAAGGCCTCCTTAATTTTACCCAGGGAAGCCAATGAAAGAATGAGGCCTTTCCGGGATTCCGTATCGTTCTGGTCTTTGATGAGGGCTTCTTTGTATGAAAAAAGAGCACGGTTGAAATTGCCAAGTTCATAAAAAGCTTTCCCTATGTTTCGGTAGAGATATGCGGGCTTTTCAAAACTATTACCAAGGGTTTTATATACTTGGACAGCTTTTGCGTATTGCTCGTCCCAAACAAGCACTACTACATAATCGCATTTAATTTTATCCCCAGATGGAAATTTCCTCACCAATTCTTCAAATATTTTTAACGACTCTTTTCTAAAACCGTTTCTTGCAAGCCAGATGGCGTAAGCATGAACAACGTCGCGGTTTTGAGGAAATTTTAAATAATAGGACCGCGCTTCTGCTCTGTTTTGACTCTTCAAAATGTGATCCACCAGTTCGGCTGCATTCATTGTTGAAGATAATTTTGCGTCTTTGGGATCAATTGGAGCAGAAGAAGTTTTTGTTACCACAAGAACAGGTTGTGGACCGGGGAAAAAATCATGTTTTTTTCCATGGGAAACCCCAGGGATGGATGCAAAGAATAGGAATATAAAGAGCGCGACGAATGTTTTCAAGTGTTCTGAAGTAAATATACGCAAATCCTCCAAGCTATCGGAAGTACTTAACATAACTATGTATATGAAAAACATTATGATTTCAAGGCATTTTTGTTTTTCTGCCACAAAAAGGATTGACAGGATCAGTGTTTTATTGTATTTAGCCCAGAATAGTTGAACGGAGTTGTAATTAAATCAAACAACATCTGCCGTGTGTCACCTTTTATTCTCTCTTTTCATCTTGGCTTATTGCCGATCAGTTGTTAGTTTGTAACTGAGTTGGCGGAGCTGTCTCTTTACCCTTCTGGATAAGCAGAAAGTGTTAGAACCCTTAATAACGTCGAAAACTCGCCTTCGCGTTCTAATG
>JALXAE010000056.1 GCA_026992355.1 Syntrophobacterales bacterium
AGGTCTGGAAGATATTACAAAATGTCTCAAGTGGGGAATTGAAGGAGGAGCTGACGCCTTCGTACTTCATAAAGGAATGCTAAACGTTGCTGCCCAAATTAAAAACATGCCTCAGGGTATATTTATGCACTTATCAGGCAGTACCCAACTGGGAGCATCAATCAATAGAAAGGTTATTGTCGGAGGTGTAGAAGAAGCTATAAAACGCGGCGCTGACGGGGTATCATGTCATATTAACCTAGCAAACGAATACGAAAGCGAGATGCTTGAGGCACTGGGGAGAATAGGAGACGAGTGTTACAAATGGCAGATACCTCTTCTTGTTATGGTTTACATACGGGGTAGCTATGCAGATAGTGTCAACAAAGATGAAGCTATCGTGCATGGGGTAAGGCTTGCAACCGAACTGGGAGCATCAATAGTAAAAACCAGTCGTCCAACATCTGTTGAATTCATTCGTAAGCTTGTTGAAGTATCCCATGTTCCTGTTGTATTGGCAGGCGGAACAAAAGCAAAAAACGAAATGGCTTTTCTCAACGGTGTTCAAGAAGCTATAGAATGTGGTATTAGCGGGGTTGCAATTGGAAGAAATGTGTTTCAGCATTCAGATCCCGTTAATTTTTTGAAAGCAATTGTATCAATAGTCCACGGAGACGAAACAGCGGAAGAAGCATGGAACATGCTAAAAAACCAGCAAAAAAGAAAGAAATTATTGTAGCTATCACGGGAGCCAGCGGTTCCGCGTATGCAAAGAGGCTAATTGAAGAACTCTATAAAAGTAGGGATGTGAACACCTATGTACTTGTATCAAACACCGGAAAAACTGTTTATAGAATGGAAATAGGGCAAGATATAGAAAAAGACTTACCTGAATCCATAAAAATATACAACGAACAAGATTTTTCGGTTCCCTTTATAAGCGGATCGCATATGTTTTATGCTATGGTAGTTGTTCCATGCAGCATGTCCACCCTTGCGTCAATCGCTCATGGAACAGGCATCAACATAATTCACAGAACCGCCGACGTGTGTTTAAAGGAAAAAAGAAAACTTATTCTTGTCCCGAGAGAAACCCCATTAAATATGGTTCATTTGAAAAACATGATGATTTGTGCCGGGATGGGGGCAACCATCATGCCCGCCATGCCCGGCTTTTACAACGCACCCAAAACGGTTTCGGACATTGTAAATTTTATGGTATCCAGAATAATGGACCATCTGGAAATCACTCACGATTTAATGACCAGATGGAAAGAACCTCCTCCTAATGCTTAAAAGCTCTTTGTCCAGTAAATACCATGGCAACGTTTGCTTCATTACATGCTTCGATAACCTCCCAATCTCTTACTGAACCCCCCGGCTGAATCACCGCTGTTATTCCTTCTCGGATACCCACATCAACGCCATCTCTAAAGGGGAAAAATCCATCTGAAACCATGACTGCCCCTGAAAGTCCTCCGCGAGCCTTCTTTGTCTCCTCATCAATTTCAATTTTCATATCCTGAGGCTTTTCTCCTTTTCGTACCGCTAGCTCCAGCTCCTTATATGAAATGCCATATTTGTCAAAACAAAGTGCATCAGCATATTTGTGATAAGCTTTAAACACGGCAATTTCCGCAACTCCCACTCTATCTTGTTCCCCAGTTCCAATGCCTACAGTGCATTCATCTTTGACAAACAAAACTGAATTAGAGGTTACCCCTTGTTCTACAAACCATCCGAAGAGTAAGTCCCGAGCTTCACGTTCATCAGGAACTCGGTTTATTTTGTGTATTTTGCCTTTATGTTCCACTTCCGGAATTATAAAATCGTCAGCCTTTAGAACATTGCACAAAGCGGACTGCTGAACTATTATGCCTCCATCTATTAGAGACTTAAAATCCACGAATCTAAAGTTCCGATACTCACCTAATCTGTCTATTCTATTTATCCTGATAAGCCGAAGATCCGGTCGGCTTTTCAATATATCCAGACTTCCTTCCTCGTACTCAGGTGCAGCCACAACCTCAAGATAACGAGAAACTATAAGTTCAGCAGTCTCCCTATCGACAGGTCTGTTCAAAACCACACAGCCCCCAAATGCAGCCACTCTGTCTGCTCTGTATGCCCTGAAAAAAGCATTGGCAATGGAATCACCTGATGCAACTCCACAAGGGTTGTTGTGTTTCAAAATAACCGCGGTGGGCTTGTCCATGAGAAACTTCATTATATTCAGACCATTATCAACATCGGTGAGGTTGATCTTCCCGGGATGTTTACCAGATTGGATCAGGTCTTCATCGGAAATAGCGCTAACCAGGCCATTACCTGGCGAGATATAAACACACTCCCCCAAAACAAGGTTACCACCAACTAGTTCATAAAGGGCAGCTTCCTGACCTGGATTTTCTCCATACCTCAATCCTTGTTCAACTATTTCACCGTTCGGTTGAGCAATTTTCCACGTTTTTTTTCTGTAGATAAGTCTTTGATCTCCAAAGTTTATAATCATTTCTTCAGGAAAATGATCACTTATTACCGTTCTGTACATTTGCTTAAGTTCTTTTTTCATTTGACAACTCCCACACCTAAATGTTGGTATTAATTTGAGGTAAATTTTTAAGTTTGCGAAGTAAGCCTTTGAACCTGAATCCCAAAAACATATAGCAACGGTTAATAGGATAAATCAATTTGTATTTGCCTTCTGGAGGGTAAGTGTGAACAACAACGATAGCAAACAATCCTGGAAACCCAAATGTGGGGCAACTTTGGTTGGTTCCATGCCTCATACGAACAGAAAACAGATTATTAACCTGATTTTGGAAAAACTCGCTGACATTCCCGTATGGCCTCAACTTCCCAAATATCATAACGAAGGCATGATGGTTCAGTACCTGGAAGGTCTTCCTGGGGTTGTCCAGAAAAACGATCAACACATAATTGATACTGAATCAAGTAACTTTGATGTAGATGTCCAAACCTTTTATGAACAATACTTGGACATATTGGAAGCTCCTGAAAAGGCAAAAGAAAATTCCTATTTTTCTTTCGGAACCAGAACAGGAGAGACCTTTTACGTGTTTCTGGAGGTACTGAGAACCTTAGGTAGGCAGTACAAAGCCATAAAGGGCCAGGTAACAGGCCCATTTACCTTGCTTAGTGCGCTTAAAGATCAAAATGGAAAGCTAATATTGTACGATGAGAGAATGCAGGATATAATTCCCAAGCATCTTGCAATGAAGGCTCTATGGCAGGCAAAACAGCTTGAAGATTTTGCCGACAATGTTATTATTTTTTTCGATGAGCCTGCTCTTGCCGGATATGGATCTTCGGCGTTCATAAGTATTTCCGAAAAATTTGTTTCAAAATTGCTTGAAGAAATTTGTAACATTTTGAAACTCTTTGGTTATTATGTGGGCGTTCACGTATGTGCAAACACCGATTGGTCACTTTTGCTGAAGTCTGGTATTGATATTGTAAATTTTGATGCTTATAATTTTGGTGAAAAGTTTGTCCTGTACAAAAGTGATGTTCGAAAATTCATAGAAAAAGGTGGTATCATTGCATGGGGAGTTGTCCCCACGGATAGTCATGATAAGATTATTCAAGAAACACCAGATAAATTATTAAAATTATTAGATGATCTAATTGGGAAAATAATTAATGAAAAAATAAACAAAACATATATATTAGATCACTCAATTATAACTCCAAGTTGTGGATGTGGTACTTTGAGTGAAAAAGATGCGGAGATAGTTTTAAATCTCTTGGTAAATATATCCAATATGATTAAAAATAAAATTATCGAATGATTTTGTATCAAATTATTAATTTTTAACCTTGACAAGAAATGTGAGTATACGTAGGTTATCGCCGCCTACAAGCATAGTTAAATTCCAAAAGTAATCGAATAGGATGGGGGAGATTTAGATTTTTTTGGCTTTTATAAGCTTATAATGCTCTATTTTGTGTATTCAAAAACCGTGATATGAAAATGCTTATTTAATAACAACGACCGAATAAACAATAATCGGCAGTCAATATATCAAGATTTTCGGAGGAAAAAATAATGGAAGTCGAGTACAAAAACATTGATCCCAAACTGATTGTAAATGAAATCAGAAATGGACGCTCGATAGAAGCCGTGCAGAAACTCTTCGGGCTTAGGTTCAAAAGTGAGGTTCAGGATCTTTACATGAAAGGCCTTATGGAACTCGGGGAAATTCCACCAGTAGATTTTTCCCGCAGGAAAAAGGCTCAACACTCAGCAACAGCCCCAGCTATTCAGAATAAGGAAGTTCCCTTGCCAGCCAAGCCAATTGTGAAAGCAAAATCTCAATCCGCCGTTACTGCACCCGCAGTTGTGCCCGCAAACGAACAAGTAGACAATAAAAAACATGTTCGCGCTGCTAAGCCCATTCAGCAGGACATTAGTGAAATAAAAACGGAAAAACCAAACAAACCTGTCGTTATAAGAAAAAGGGAAAAGAAACCAACCATATTGATAAAAACCAGTAATTTCAGAACCATAGGACAGAGTGGCAGCATAACCCTTAACAAAGCCCTCCTTATAGAACAACTGAAGTTTGCAATAGGTGATACTTTCGAAATTTATAGAGAGGACGACCGTATAATATTACAAAAAGTCGATAATCCACCTATATAATTGTTATTCTTGCTCCCGTAAATTTTTTAACACATGGAAAAAGCGCCATAAAGCTGTTGCGTTGGTACCAATTGCAAACACCCAGAGAGCAAGAAAAAGGATATTGGGGCTGGGATAAAATAAATAAAGGAAGCCTGTACAACCTAACAAAATAATTCGCTCTCCCCTTTGAAAAACTCCAACTATGCACTGTTCTCCCAGCCCTTCCGCTCGAGCCCTAGTATAACTAACCATGAGAGAACCAAACAAGATTAGAATAATGAGGACAGAAACTAGCGGTACGCGGTAATTGAGTCTGTAAAAATATGTCCAGATACCTAAAAATATAATCAATTCAGTATATCTATCCAACACAGAGTCAAGAAATGCACCTGCTTTCTTTGTCTTACCAAGACTTCGAGCAAGAGAACCGTCAAGTGTATCCATAAGGCCGGAAAGAAGCGTGAAAACACCACCCCAAAAGGGAGAAAAGGCAAAAAATATACCTGCAACCACACTGAATACCAGACCTAAAATACTCAAATGATTTGGCTCCAAACCCAGTTTCATTAAAAGAGGTACAAAACATTTTCTGAGTACATAATAATATTTCTCTTCAACTATGGTTCCTTTGAGCATTTAGTCCCCTTGTTCAGAAGTCATACTGGTACAATAACCTTACAATTTAATACATCATTAGCATTAACTTTACCAATATTAGGGTATAACAAGATATACCCTTTAAAATCATCAGTAAACCTAACTGTTTTTTCGAATGGTAAAAATTCGATAAAGCTTTTTACACTTCTTATCGCGCCCCAAACACCCTTATAATATTCAGAAAAATTAGTTAAATCGCATCGCACCCTGACGGGTATTTCAAAAAAAACTTTGTCCTGCAGAGCAAATAACCTCTGAAGCAAAACATTAAGAACTTCACAAAAAATTATGCTACCGCCTAAAGCACCGCCGGGGAGAGATAACCATAATTTACCATTCAAAACACCACAAAGGGAAGACGAACCAGGTCTTATATTTAAGGATGAAAACAAAAATTTGGCTCCCAATTGTTTCCAAACTAAGCGAATTAAATCTTTGACCCCTTTTCCCGTCCCACCAATAGTAACAATCATATCAACCCCAGAAGTGCCCCTAATCTTCTCCACAATAGAAGCGAAATCATCGGCTACAATGCCCAAATCCACTACATCACACCCAAAACGTTTTGCAATTCCCATCAAAAAATACTGACCACCAGCAAAGCGTCCTGCAGAAGGTAAAGATTCACCTGGAGGTACAAGTTCATCCCCTATAGCAAGAAAAGCAATTCGTGGTCTTTTGTATACGACTATATGATCATAGCCAAGTTCGGCAACAAGATGTAAGTAATAAGGGCTTATAAAAGTACCTTTTCTGACAATAATGTTCCCCCTCTTCCATACAGATCCCTTTGAAATTACCCCACTCCCGGATGCAATAGGTTCTTTGATTATAATAGAGCCCTTTTCAATTTGTGAGTCTTCAATTTTTATTACGGCATCAGCATTGCGAGGTATTTCAGCCCCGGTCATGATGGGAACACATGCTCCTCGCTTTAGCACAATCCCATCCCGACTTCCTGCAAAAATTGAGCTGCTCGATATCATGGTAAGCTTTACTGGGTTCTCTTCCGTACTACCCCATGTATCCTTCGAATTTAAGGCAAAACCATCCCACTTGGAGAGGCAAAAGGGAGGATTATCATATCTTGAAATCAGGTCAGTACTCAAACATCGCCCCAAAGCTTGAGTCAGATGAACTTCGGTTCCGGCTACTTCACTTACGTTTTCTCTAATAAGATCAAGAGCCTGCAAGAAATCCACTAGATATCTTTGAAAACTCTTCTAATGTATTTATGTTTACAAAACTAAGCCCATCGGGATCAACAGTTCGCCAATCACCGGCATCTATTTTCTTAACCTTCACTCGATTAAAAAAAGAAACAATCCTTCTATCGTCTTTTTCAATACATTTTGCAATGAAAGATACACACCGGCGATTATACATAGCGCAAAGAGGTTCATAGCCCTTTTCAGACAAGGGAACAATCACATCAAAATTTTCTCCACTATACCGTAACATGATATTTACCAGATCATGGGATAAAAAAGGCATATCCACAGCTCTAACAAAAATCCAATCATTTACACTGAATAAAAGAGCAGTATAAATTCCTCCAAGAGGACCAAAAAAAGGAATAATATCCTTTACTATAGTTGCATCTATTCCTATGTATGAATCAACCTCGTTGGTGATTACCAGTATTTCCCGGAAAAATTCTTTAAGCAGTCTTATGCCTCTATCAATAAGCCGTTCATCTTTAAAAATTTCAAGAGCTTTATTTCGGCCAAAACGCTTACTCCTGCCACCCGCAAGAATCACACCTGTAACATTTTTCATGGCTAGTCTGTTTTTTTATCTCTTTTCATCGCTATTAAAATGTGTTCAGGATTTTCCCAACCCTTTAAAGTTTTTAATAATCCTTCAATAGTTTCACCCACTATCTGTCTAACGAAATCATTCATCACCAGTTGCTTGCCATCTACCGTTATGCTTACAGATTTTTTCTTGCGATGTTTCAAGTACCTACCCTCAATAAACTCCGCCAAAGAAGCAATATCATCCCAACCAAAATGGTTAACTTCAGAAAGGTCAGGTGCATCTCCCACAACAGCAATAACATTATGTTTGACAGGATCGCCACAAACCAATGACGCCGAAATCTCCTTACGAAAAACTTCAATTTTGGGATAATGAGTGGACTTAAAGCCCTCTGCAAGAACAATATCTTCACTCCAAAAATACCTCATAACAATTTCTCCAAGAGCTTTCTCCCGTTCAAGAAAACGTATAATTGCAAGCTTATCTGGCGATGATATACAAACCGCTCGTGCACCCGCTTTTGAATGGCGCCAGGTGTCTTTACCCTCCTTATCAATCTCAAAACCGTGGACATCATGTTTCACGGTACCAACCCGATACCCCTTTCTTCCTAACTCTGGGATGAGCTTTTCCAACACAGTTGTTTTCCCCACATTTTTAGCCCCAACGAAACAAACAACGGGTATCATGAAATCATCTCCCTTTCTGAAGTTAAACTAAAATTGCGTATATATTGTTTTAAGTTCAGTAAAGGCCTCAAAACCGTGGTGAGACTTTTCTCTACCCAAACCACTTTCCTTATAACCACCGAAGGGAGCATCAAAGCGTGCCTGATGGATACAATTAATCCATACACTGCCAGCTTCAATAAGATTACTCCACTTATAGGCTCGTTTAATATCGGAAGTAAAAATATAAGCTGCTAATCCAAATCGTGTTG
>JALXAE010000057.1 GCA_026992355.1 Syntrophobacterales bacterium
CTTGTTCCAGCAATCGGTCTCAAAGAAACTGTTCCGTGTTCCAGTCGAACCATGGTTTCTGGTGAGGATCCCACGAGAACCTTACCGCCGAGATTGAAATAGAACATGTAAGGCGAAGGATTTATGTATCTTTGAAGCCTATACAGAAACCAGGGGTTCACTTCTGCGCTGGCCTGGAAGGGTTGAGAAAGAACAATTTGAATAACGTCACCATCTACTATGTGTTTCTTAGCTTCCAACACCTTCTTTCTAAAATCATCCGGGGATATGGGAGAAGTTAAAACTATATCTGAGTAGGGGACTGAACTGTGGGAAAATGAATATTCCAAGGGGGTTCCAAGCAAACTCTCAAGTGTATCCAGTCTATCAATTACTTCATCAAAAGACGGAGAAATCTCTGTATCCTTAAATACCATGGAGAGGAGAATAACTTCATGGGTTTTATGATCAAAAATCAAGACATCTCTAGGAACTACAAAGGTAGCAAGAGGTGCATCGTCAGGTAAAAGGTTGGGAACCGGTTCAAAGAAGGATACAAATTCATAACAAAAATATCCAACAAAACCTCCCCAGAAACGAGGAAGATCTGGAACATCCGGAACGGAAAAGCGAGATAACAAACGCCTTAGAACTTCCAAAGGTTCACCGTTATGTGATATTACTTCGGCACGTCCATGTTCATCCAAAACCCTTACGTTTTCTTGAAAAACGTATACCTGCATGTAAGGATTCATTCCCAAAAAGCTATAGCGCCCCCATCTTTCACCCCCTTCTACACTTTCAAAAAGAAACGTACCGTCTCGCTGAAATATTTTTCCAAGAATTGACACAGGGCTTTCCAAATCGTTTAAGACCACTCTATAGCAGGGTACAACCGAATATGAATCAATAAGTTTTTTGAATGAATCCACATCTGGGAATTGTTTAATTAGCATGGTTCGTTCCTTTGCTTAGTATTTAAAATCTTATTTACATCCTTCACTAGAGCGGAAAGATCGTCAGGCCTCAATGACTGAGGACCATCGCTAAGCGCCCTTTCCGGATCCGGATGAACCTCAACCATAATGCCGTGAGCTCCAATTATGCTGCTTGCAAGGCTAAGAGGCGCAACCTGTTCTCTGCGGCCAGAGGCATGACTAGGATCCGCTATCACAGGAAGGTGAGTTTCCTTTAAAAGAAAGAGTATCGCCGAAAGGTCCAGAGTATTTCTGCTATGATTACAAAAAGTTCTGATTCCTCTTTCGCAAAGTATGATCTTGGAATTACCTTCGTGTAGAATGTATTCGGCAGCCATTAGCCACTCTGTGACAGTAGCCGACATACCTCTTTTCAGAATAACAGGCTTATTGGACTTTCCGGCTCTTTTAAGAAGCGAGAAATTCTGCATGTTTCGTGTACCTATTTGCACAATATCACAATAGTCTTCGACTAGATCGTAAACAGAATGATCTATCGCTTCAGAAACGACAGGTAATCCTGTTTCTTCTCTAACTTTGGCTAGAATTTTTAAGCCTTCCAGACCAAGTCCCTGAAATGAATAGGGAGATGTTCTAGGCTTGTAAGCTCCACCCCTAAAAATATGCGCACCTGCTTTTTTAACCATAGCTGCTGCCTTTAAGGCCTGTTCTTCACTCTCAACGGCACAGGGTCCTGCAATAATTGCGAAGTGTCCTTCACCAATCTTCACTTCCTTGGACACTGTTACAACAGTGCTTTCCGGGTGAAATTCTCGACTCACAAGTTTGTAAGGTTTGGTAACAGGTATGACATCCTTAACGGAAGGAAGATTTAAAAAGGGTGATGGCTCCACAGCACCTATATTTCCGACTATCCCAATAGCCGTTCTGTTCCGTCCTGGAATAGGACGCGGTTCATATCCAGATTGTCTGATTTTTCGAATGACCCTTTCTATGTCTTGTTGGGTGGCATCTTTTTTCATTACAATCAGCATGATCTTCTCCTTAAAAACAAAAAAGCCGTGGATTTATTCCCACGGCTTCAACAAATAAAAAAGCCGTGGGAACCAACCTCCGGGCTCCCACGGCTTTTGTTTTTAATATCTCACTTCGTCAGAACGGACACCCGTGGTGAGCCCTCTTTCTGGACCACCACCAGCGCCACCAACGATTTTGTTCACAATAACCACAAATCATAACTAAAACTTCCTTACGCTTAATAACTTCTGATTTCTTATGGAATTGTATCTATATTTCAATGCACTTTTATAAATGAAGTGTCAAGACATTTTTCCTGAAAAACTAAATTGCTTTATTTGCTCAAATCTGTAATTTGTATATGCATTTTTGAATTTTAACCTGCTGTTGATGTGGA
>JALXAE010000058.1 GCA_026992355.1 Syntrophobacterales bacterium
CCCTAGGTCGGGCGAATAGGCTATATATATGTTGGATCTGATATTTCGTGTATCTTCCCATGCTACTAACACTTTGCCGTCATCGGATTTTGTAACAACAGGAAGCCATGCTGTTGTATTTGGATATGTATTGTCCAACCTTAGTTTGTTTAGAATCCTAAGTTGTTTCCCATCAATAGTTACAGCATATACACGTTGTTTTATTTTCTTTGGAACTTCAGAGCTGTAAAGAACTAGAATTTTGTTGGGATTCAATATGGCAAAATCAGCTCGTGCAACATCTTCACTATCGGACAAGATCATCTCTTTGTAAGTATTTTGGGGATTTGTAATGAAAATTGATAGCCTGGAGTGTCTATCGACAGCATACTTTACGAGGAAGAATACTTTATTATCGTATCTGCCACACTTCAGGAATCCTGCAGAAGGAACATTTGCCAATATTACCCTTGGTGATCCGGGAGGATATGTTGTTGAGAGGGAATATTCTAATATTTGAGTTCCGGTTGATTGTTTTTTCTGGACGTGTACGAAGAGTTTAACTTCTTTCCCCGATGGGCATACATCATGAAAAAAGATTGCTCTAATGTCCACTGCTTGGATTTTATATTTGTTTATCAATTTTCCTTTTTCATTTAGAATGCAGACGAATATAAATTTCTGGTCATTATCTTGTACAGAGAGAACAAATGATTTATTAGTTCTGTCTGCCTTTACACGCACGTTGCTGAGCAGAGATCCAACGGTTACTTTTACGGGTTTTTCCCATGTATTTCCACTGTCTAGAGATGTTCGAAACACGAATGTGTCTTGATTAGAAGCTTTGTCTCTCCGAGACCAGGCAACTACTACTATTTTATCGTTTATTGCGAAGTCAAAGGAACGTATAAAAGCCTTGTCTGATAGAGCGGTAGGGTTGGAATTGAATTGTTTAAAATAGAGATGACTATTTCTCACATATATGACTTTGTTGGCTCGCAAAATAGGTTCATGTTCAACATTTAGTAAATCATCCCGTTCTAAAAGGATTTTTGCAAGAGTAGGAGAACTAAAAATTGCAAACAAGACCACGATGCTTAGAACTCGAAAAATGAATTTTTTCATACTTTTTCCTCCATCTATTATTTGAAACAGTGAGATTTGTACAACAAAGCGAAGACAGCTAGTGTGGACATGGCCTTCCAATATTACAATAAAGCTGCTTTATTATAGTTCATACTGCCTCCTATACAGCACGATAACCTTTTTGTTCGTCTTTGGTTTGTGAAATTTGCTGCAATGTTTATTTGTCCTGGTTTTTTGGGTCAAGAAATCCAAAAATTTTTATCTCTCCTTCATAAACCAGTGTACTATTGATATATGCCGTTAGTGAGCTGCTCTTACAGTTTCACGGATTTAAGAGACCTGATATGCAATTTAGAGTGATATTTCAATGTCTGATTAACAGCCTCTATTTTGGGGAAGAAATTGGAGCGGGAGACGGGCTTCGAACCCGCGACCCTCAGCTTGGAAGGCTGATGCTCTAGCCAGCTGAGCTACTCCCGCTTTTTTTCTTATCTACTAGCAAAAACTTTGTTCGTCTTCAACCAAAAAGTGTTCATTATTCTATTCATAGACTTTTTCATCGCTTTTGTCTGCTTCTGGAGCATCGGCTTCTACGTCCCTAGCAGACAATGCACCGCCAAGAATTTCTTTATAAAATTCATGCTGGATTATAAGATTCATTATTTCATTAGTACCAGTCCATATCATTATTAGCCGTGCATCTCGTAAAAGGCGCTCAATAGGAAAAATATTGGTATATCCTATGCCGCCTAATATCTGCATCGAATGATTTATTACTTCCCATGCAGCGTCTGTGGCAAATTTTTTAGCTTCCGAAACGAGTCGCCTCGATCTTGATGGTTCATCAGATGAATCAACGCTTCTTGCCGCTGCGTAAACCAAGCCTCGAGCGGCGTCCAGAAGCGTAATAGAATCTGCCACTTTAAAGTTGACTCCTTGAAACCGTCGTATCTTTTCACCAAAGGCTTTTCTCCTATCGGAATATTTCGCCGCAATTTCAAGGGCAGCTTTGCCCATCCCGATTGCTCCAGCTGCGCTGGTGAGCCTTTCCGGAATCATCATCTGATAAAAAACTTCTGCCGCACCGTTTTCCTTGCCTATAAGATTTTCAGCGGGAACTCTAGCATCCTTAAACACCAATCTTCCAGTTCCTCCCCCTCGGGTGCCCAAAAGCCCATATAGATATTCTACTTCTACGTTTGGTCCTCGTTCGACGATAAAAGCGCTTATGCCTTTATGAGGAGGAGCCTTTGGGTCGGTTCTCGCGTAAACTAGGAAGAAATCAGCCTCTGCGGCCCCAACAACGAACCGTTTCTGCCCTCTCAAAACATATTCATTTCCCTCTTTTCTTGCGCTTGTGGTGGTGCCAAAGAAATCCGATCCACCCCTCGGCTCTGTTAAGGCTTCTGCGGCAATCTTTTCTCCTTTTATAAGAGGAACAAGCCATTTTTCTTTTTGTTCCTCCGTTCCAAATACATTTATTGCCTCACCCACGATGCTGGGCATAACATACGCACAGGCCAAAGCCGTACCGAAAATGCCGATTTCTTCAATAGCTATTATCTCGTCTTCCCATTTCAGCTCTCTTCCACCGTATTTTTTTGGGAACCTTAAACCGAGCAGGTTTCTCGCTCCAGCTTCCTCAACAAATTGCCTTGGATAGGTAACATGTTCAGAATCCATGTCTAACACAAGACTTTTTGGCACCCATTTAACAAAATCCTGAACTTCTTTCAGCAGGAATTTCTGGTTTTCATTCAGCATGAATTCAAACATTGTGATAGCCCTCCAGGTGAAATTAAAAAGGTTTAGTGCTTACTTCCCCACTTTTTTCTTAGTTCAGCTTTATTTATTTTTCCAGCACTTGTTATAGGGAGGTCTTCTACGAAAATAAAGTCGTCAGGAATCCAGAACTTGGCAATTTTTCCTTCTTGAACCTTTTGTTCCATAAAGTTTCTTATCTCCTCTTTACTCAGATTTTCAGAAGCTTTTATAAGTGCGAGTGGGCGTTCTCCCCAACGTTCATCCTCTTTGGCGATTACAGCTGCCATAGCCACCTTAGGATGTTCGGATATGACAGCTTCCAGGACACTCGTCATTATCCATTCTCCTCCGCTTTTAACAGCATCCTTTTCCCTATCGGCAACAACAAGCGAACCATCCGGATGCATTATGCCGAGATCTCCAGTTCTGAACCATCCATCTATGTAAGCTTCGGCGCTTCTCTCTGGATCTTTGTAATATTCCCCTGGAATCCATGGACTTGAAACCCAGATTTCACCCACGCTCTTTCCATCCTGGGGAAGCTCATTGCCATTCGAATCTTTTATGGCAACTTTTGCCATAGGCAGTGGAAGCATTTTTGAACATAGCCAGTTCATTGCTTCCTGGCTATTAATGTCCATGTTATCAGGGACGATGGCTATTGATGTTGCAAGCTGATCTGACCCACCGTAGATCAAGGAAAATCTCACACCGACATTCCAGGCCTTTTGAGCTAATCCTGTTGGTAGGGCGCTTCCACCGGTAAGAACTTTAACGCCTCCAAAACCCGGAACATCTAAAAGCATATGGAGCTGAGTAGGCACCATATTAAGCCAGTTAACTTCCTCCTTCTTTATTAATTCAACCTGTATTTCAGGTGTTGCTCTTTCGGGGAGCACTATTTTGAGGCCCAGGTAAGGGGCTGCAAAGGCTGTTCCCCATGCGTGTATGTGGAAAAAGGGAATCAGAGGCATTATGGTGTGAGATGAGTCAATGGAAGCACCGGTTCTATGGAGGCCAAGATGGTGAAAAAGCTGCAGGGCTCCGGATAGAATTTTTCTGTGGGTATAACGTATTCCTTTGGGTTTTCCTGTGGTTCCCGTGGTATAAAAAATGGAGTAGATGTCATTTTCGGAGACAGTTTCGGCTTGGGGAGGAATTTTTAATTCGCCCATAGAAACCAAGTCTTCATAAAAATGCTGTTCCTTAGCTCCCTCTATGTTTAGGCCTTCTTTTTTTTCGCTTAGTATCACCCACTTGGGAAACTTGGATGCGAGGGGTTTTGTAGCATCAATAAACATATCGGAAACGAATACCCATTCATCTTCTGCGTGAAACATTGTATAGGCCAGGTCTTCTGCTGGTAGCCTGAAATTTATCGTGTGTATCACGGCACCGACCATAGAGAGAGCATAGTGAAGTTCAAGATATCTGTGAGTGTTCACATCCAGTACGCCAACCACCGTACCTTTCGTTATTCCAAGTTTTTTAAGGCTGTCTGCAAGTCTAATTACTCTTTCGTAAAATTCTTCGTATGTTAGTCTTGTTTTGCCGGAGACTATTTCTTTTTTGCCGGCAATCTGGACTGTTCTTTCAAGCATCTGATGTACCACCAAAGATTTCATCGGCAATACCTCCAATTCGAAAGTGTTACAAGAGAACCTACTTATTTTAAAGAATAACTGGTTTGCTTTCTGTTTTCACCAACTTCTAGGCAAGTCCCAGGTGTTTCGCAATAATGAGCTTCATAATTTCGGTCGTGCCCGCAAAAATGGGAAACACTCTTACATCACGATAAAACCTGCATATGGGGTATTCCTCCATATAACCATAACCTCCATGAAGCTGTACGCAGCGATAGGCCACTCTATTTGCCATTTCGCATATCCATGATTTTGCCATAGAAGCTTCCACAGCAACGTCCTTGCCTTCCATATGTTTTCTAACAAGTTTTTCAAGGAAGGTCTTTCCCAGTTCGATCTCTGTTGCCATATCGACGAGTTTAAAGGTGTTGTGTTGGAACTTGCCTATCATTTGTCCAAAGGCAGCTCTTTCTTTGCAATAATTAAGCGTTATTTCAAACATGCGTTCTGCCATTGCCTGTGCTGTAACAGCTGCAATAATTCGCTCCTGTTGTAAGTGCTCCATCATGTAATAAAAACCTTTATTTGGCTCCCCCAAGATGTTTTCTTCTGGAACACGGCAATCCTCGAAAAAAAGCTCTGCCGTATCTTGAGCGTGAAGACCCATCTTCTTTAGTTTCTTACCGCGACGAAACCCGGGTGAGTTGCTTTCAACACATATAAGACTTATACCTTTGTGGGCTGGAACACTTTTGTCCGTTTTGCATGCAACCACTATAAGGTCTGCAGTGGCACCATTGGAGATAAAGGTTTTCTGCCCGTTTATTATCCATTTGTTTCCCTGCAATGTAGCAGTTGTTCTGATGGCAGCAAGATCTGAACCTGCACCTGGTTCAGTCATGGCGATTGCAAGAATTATTTCTCCTCTGGCACACCTGGGCAGCCACGCTACCTTTTGTCTCTCGGTGCCAAGTCTGAAGATATAAGGAGCAACGATGTCGCTGTGGAGAGGAACCATAAAACTAACAGCCCCGCTCTTTGCCAGTTCTTCAGCGATTATTACGGAATAAAGAAAATCAGCTTCACTCCCACCATATTTTTCAGGAAGCCATGGGCATAAAAAGCCTGCCTGCCCCATTTTCATCCAGGCATCCCTTGGAACCTCACCTTTTTCTTCCCATTCGTCTATGTGAGGTATTACATGGGTTGCAAGAAACTTCCTAAAGGCTTCTCTGAATATATTATGTTCTTCTTTGTACATTTTAGATGACTCCTGTTTTGCTACTCGCCTTTCATGTAGTAATCTTTAAATTGCTCGCGGGCTACGCGTTTTGCGAATTTGCCAACACTCGTTTTTGGAATGCTATCAACAAAGAGAACTTCATCGGGGAGCTGCCACTTCGCAAAACGGGGCTTTAAAAATTCAAGGATGTCTTCTTTGGACACCTTTCCTTTGTATTCTTCTCGAAGAACGACAAGTGCTAGCGGTCGTTCTTCCCATTTTGGATGTGGAATTCCTATAACAGTTGCTTCAAGAACGGCTTCATGCGCCATAATCGAATTTTCTAAGTCTATCGAAGAAATCCACTCGCCACCGCTTTTTATAAGATCTTTAAATCTATCGGTAATTTTAAGGTATCCATGTTCATTTATTGTGCCAGCATCACCACTTCTCCAAAAACCGTCATCTGTAAAAGACTCGGCCGTTCTCTCATCGTTATAGTAGCTTCCTGTGACCCAGGGGCCTCTGATTAAAACTTCACCTACACTTTTTCCGTCGTGAGGAAGTTCTTTGTCATCAGGCCCTACTATTTTTACATCAACTCCCGTAACAGGAAGCCCTTGTTTTTTCTTGAGCTCCCATTTTTCTTCGTCTGACAAATGCTGTAGTGAGGGTTTAAGATGGTTTACCGTAACTAGAGGTGCAGTTTCCGTAGCACCGTATGCGTGGATTACCTGAGCTTTCCCGAGCTCCCAGTATCCCTTCATGAGAGCGAGCGGTGGTTCGGTTGCTCCGGAGATCATCCGAAGGCCCCGAAGGTCCGGTTTTTCTTCCATTTTCTCTATATATCGCAACATTGGGTTAAAAATTGCCGGTGCACCACATGTTACTGTTACCTTTTCCTGAACTAGAAGTTCTACAAGAGAACTTGGGTCTTCCATTGTGTAACGACCAGGGAAGACTAAAGCAGCCCCTGTCATAGGCGCACAGAAGAAAAGCCCCCAGCCTTGAGCGTGAAACATGGGGACTATCTGCATGATCACATCGTCCTGCGAGATGTTGAGTGCCTGACCTATAGCATAAGTATGCAGATAGAGAGCCCTATGAGAATTGTAAACTCCCTTGGGTTTTCCAGTGGTACCCGATGTATAGCAAGCAGTTGCTGCGGATTTTTCATCAATCCAGGGCCAATCAAAATCCCGATTTTGTGCCGATAGAATTTCTTCGTAGTCATAGACATGTTTGAAATTGGTTTCCAGCGGTTGGTTAGGAATGTCCCGAATAATTACAAGCGCCTTAATTTTATCGTTAAATTCCTCCGACAGGGGTTCTATGACTGGCATGAGCGATTGAGCTACAATGAGAAACTCTGCTTCGCTATGATTTAGCACATAAGCTCTTTCGTGGTGGGCAATTCTTGGGTTTAGCTCAAGGAGAACAGCTCCTATTCCTGGGATGGCAAAGTAAAGCTCACCAAAGCGATGAGTATTCCAATCCAGGGTTCCCACTCGATCACCGGGTTTTACACCTAATTCTCTCAAAGCTTTTGCTAGCTGGCTTGCGCGTTCATAAAATCTTCCAAAGTCGTACCGATGGATACTTCCATCGAGGTTTCTTGAGACTACTTCTCTTTCAGGATAAACTATTGCTGCATGTCGAATAAAGGTTGTCAGATTAAGGGGATAATTATCCTGTGAAGTTGACGGAAATCCTTTTATAACTTTCATGGTTTTTCTCCTCTTTGCCAACTTAAAATTTTCTCAATAAAAGAAACCTAGAAAGTCTCTGCGGGGAAATTTAGTGTAAAAAGCTTAGGATGCTTTTATCTGGATTCTGGAGTTTGTAAATACAGGTCCCCTTGGAGTTCTTACTTCCACATGGAAAGTATCTTTATCGATCTTCCATCCCAGAATGTTCAACCTGTCTCCAGGAAAGACGACATCAGAAAATCTGCCACCGAAGGACACAAATTTTGCAGGATCGCCTTTACACAGCTCATCTAGAAGTACTCTGGCTGCAAAACCAAAAGTACAAAGACCATGAAGAATAGGCCTTTCGAAGCCAGCGGCTTTTGCGGCTTCAGGATCAATGTGCAAGGGATTTACATCTCCCGAAAGTCTATATAGAGCCGCTTGATTATCCGCCGTTTGTTCTTCCACGGAAAAATCGGGTTCCATGTTTTCAGGGGGACGATAGACCTTTCTTTTCGGTCCGGGATCTCCTCCCCATCCTCCGAGCCCTCGACAG
>JALXAE010000059.1 GCA_026992355.1 Syntrophobacterales bacterium
CTATGGGACCTACAAGGTAAATTACGAGAAGCTGGCAAGCAACTGATTGTCCAGGTGGAAAGGCTAGTTCAACATGAAAGACAGAGAATTGTTGAAATAGTGGATAAGCTTACGGCTCAATTGATTATCGCTATCTTAACTGTAATTTTTGGGGGAATCTTACTTATTCCTCTCGTTGCGAGAAAAATCGTAAGGCCCTTACGGGTCATCGAAAGATCTATGCTAAGAATAGCGGAAGGAAATTTTAAACCCCTGCCAGTGCTCTCAACTCATGACGAAACCCAAAGAGTTGTGGAAGCATTCAATAAGATGGTATCTGAACTAGAGCGCCGTCAGGAACAGTTAATTCAAGCAAGAAAATTGTCATCTTTGGGAGTTCTTACATCGGGAATAGCCCATCAGCTCAATAACCCTCTCAACAACATTTCCACCTCATGCCAGATACTCATTGAAGACATCGACCAACTGGATCCGGCATTTACTAAAACAATGCTCTTCAACATTGACCAGGAGGTAAACCGAGCTAAAGAAATCGTCAAAGGACTACTGGAATTTTCCAGAATCAAGGAGTTTTCCCTAGTCCCAACTAGACTAAAAGATGTCGTAGAAAAAACAAAACGCCTTGTAGGAAGTCAAGTTCCACCCAATATTGATGTACGAGTTACAATCCCAGAAGATCTAATAGTCGAAATCGATGCCCAGCGTATGCAACAGGTCTTTCTTAACTTAATAATGAACGCCGTTTCAGCAATCGGGGATAAGCAGGGAAATATCTTTATACGGGCAAGAATTGATAAAGAAAAAAACCTGGTTTTTATTGAAGTAGAAGATACTGGCAAAGGAATTCCCAAAGAAATTGCAGGGAAGATATTTGACCCCTTTTTCACGACTAAGGAAGTAGGGGCAGGTACGGGCCTAGGGCTTTCCATAGTTTACGGAATTGTAGAAAAGCATAATGGTACTATATCCGTTCGAAGTAAAGTTGGAGAGGGAACATGCTTCACCATAACCATCCCCATGAAGCAAACAGATACACAAAGGAGCTTATCCGAAAATGAAGCCCAGCATTCTTATAGTTGAAGATGAAAAAACAGCCAGGTCAAATCTTGAGTACATTTTTAAAAAGGAAGGTTATCGTGTTACCGCTGTGGATTCTGGAGAAAAAGCCATCCATGAGTTGGAACATGGAGAATTTGATTTAATACTGACTGACTTGAAACTCCATAAAGTTGATGGTCTGGAAGTTCTGGAACGCACGAGGGAGCTTCAACCAGAAGCAGAAGTTATAATTGTAACGGGATACGCAACAGTAGAATCCGCAGTTGAAGCAATGAAAAAAGGGGCCTATGACTACATATCCAAGCCTTACAAATTGGATGAAGTAAAAGTACTTGCCAGAAAAGCCCTAGAAAAAAGATTACTGAAGAAAGAGGTGCGCGAACTGCGAAAAAAAATAGAGGAAACAACAGACCTTGGTCCCGTAATTATAGGAAAAAGCGAGAAAATTAATCACTTGATGAAACTAATAGAACACATTGCCCCGGCAGATTGCAATGTTCTTATAGTGGGAGAAACCGGTACAGGAAAAGAACTCTTTGCAAAAGCAATCCATTACAAAAGTGAACGGAAAAATAAACCCTTTGTCGCCATCAATTGTGGCGCTTTTACCGAAGAACTCCTTGCAAACGAGTTATTTGGCCATGAAAAGGGCGCATTTACCGGCGCTCATACAACCAAAAAAGGCCTTCTAGAAGTAGCAAATGATGGCACGATCTTTCTTGATGAAATTGGCGAGATGCCCCCGGCAATGCAGGTTAAACTACTGCGAGTCATTCAGGAAAGAAAACTGATACGGGTTGGAGGAACATCTGAAATTCCTTTGAACATAAGAATACTTGCTGCAACCAACCGAAATCTTGCGCATGACGTAAAGATTGGAAGATTCAGACAAGATCTTTACTACAGGTTAAATGTCATAACCATCCATGTACCAGCATTAACGGAAAGAAAGGAAGATATTCCTCTTTTGTGCCAATACTTCATGGAAAAATACGCCAAGCATCAAAAAAAAGAAATATCCGAAATATCTCAAGAGGTTATTGATATACTCATGAATTACGAATTTCCGGGAAATGTGAGGGAACTGGAGAATATTATGGAGCGAGCTGTAACATTGTGTCAGGGCAACAAAATTGAAGTGCTCCATCTTCCCCCCGATTTGCAGCAGCTCACTTTGCGGGTTCCCAGGCAATATCCGAAGGAGCTTCCAACTTTGGAAGAATACGAAAAAGATTACATCTTATGGGTTCTAAAGAAGGTAAAATGGAACAAAACCAAAGCCGCTCAGATACTTGGAATAGATAGAGTATCCCTCTGGAGACGGCTTAAAAAGTGGAATCTAGGTTGATACCTAAAACAAAATATCCATAATCTCGCCCACTCTATATACAGAAACAATCTGAATATCTGACAAAACATCTTCATCCAGAGCCTCAACATCGACCACATTTCCGGCTGGAATAACTACTTGAGAAATACCATACCTTTGAGCCGCAAGAATTTTTTCTCTCAAACCGCCAACATGGAGAACTCTTCCACTGAGGGTAATCTCTCCTGTAAGGGCTACATCTCGTTTTGCTGGCTTTGATGTAAGAAGCGAAATAAGAGCCCCAACAATAGCCAAACCAGCAGAAGCCCCGTCTTTTTCGATTGCGCTCAGAGGAATATGAATATGTATATCCATGTCCCTGAAAAAATCCGGATCAATTCCGAGTTTGTTTGCCCGACTTCTAACATAGCTAAGGGCAGTCTGGGCAGACTCTTTCAAAACTTCTCCAAAGGAACCCGTAAGAATCAACCTGCCCGTTCCGTTCATCTTCGCTGCCTCAATGGAAATAGCTTCCCCGCCTGAAGCACTTACGACAAGACCAGTCGTAATACCAACCTCCGGTTTGTGTAAAAGGATATCCCTGCCAAATTTTGGTGGCCCCAAAAGCTCCGATATTTTGTAGGTATCAACTATTTTTCTGTTATCAGATTTGCCGTTAGCCAGTGTAATTCTAGCTAATTTTCTACATACATTAGCTACCTGCCTCTCCAATTGCCTTACACCCGCCTCTCTTGTATAGCCCCTTATAATGTTCTTTATCGCCTCGTCTTCAAACAGGACATCACTTTTTCTTAATCCATGATTCTGAAGTTGTTTTGGGATAAGGTAATTTCTCGCTATCACCATTTTTTCTTTCTCGGCATATCCAGGGAATTCGATTACCTCAAACCGATCTACCAGTGGTTTCGGAAGATTTTCTATTATATTTGCTGTGGCCACGAACATAACTGATGACAGATCAAAAGGTACATCTAAGTAACTGTCCACGAACTGATTATTTTGCTCTGGATCCAGGATTTCAAGAAGTATAGAAATGGCATCACCATAAAATTCTTGGCCCATTTTATCAATCTCGTCTAAAACAAAAACAGGGTTTTTTACCCCCACGCGCTTTATTTCTCGAATGATCCGGCCAGGCAATGCTCCAACATAGGTTCTGCGGTGCCCCCGAAGCTCCGCTTCATCCCGCAAACCCGCAAGGGAAATTCTCACAAATCGTCTCCCAATAGCCTCCGCTATTGAGCGGCCTACTGAAGTTTTCCCGGTACCTGGAGGACCGGTAAAACATAGAATTGGTCCCCTTATTAGTCTCAAATGTCTTCTATTCTCTCTGATCGAAGCAACCATTTCCCTGAGTTCGTCAAGTTTGATTGGTTTTGACAGATAGTTAATTGCTCCCTTCTGGAGAGCGGCAACAGCCGTACTTACAGTGGCATAACCTGTTATTATAATAGTATCCGTTGAGGGAGAAATCTCTCTTATAGCTTCTAGAAGCTGAATTCCGTCCATTTTTTCCATCTTTAAATCAGCTAAAACCAGATCGTAGTCCTCTGTTTTGATTTTTTCATAGGCTTCAAGGCCATTTTCCGCAGAGTCAACTTCGTAGCCGTCCTTTCTAAGAACATACTCCAGGTTACTTCTGGCTATTTGCTCATCGTCCACAACAAGGATTCTAAAAGCTTGGAGGTAACACAATGTTCGAGTCGCAAGATATTCCAAAACCCTTTCCTTAACATGCCTTAGACCGTAATGATGGGAATCCAGAATCCTCTCTGCTTTTTGGAGATCAAAGCTATCTTCAGTTGTTTCAAACCATGGAAGGGACAAAAGAAATTCCAGGTAATTAAGTCCTATTGTATATTCAGCAAGAGAAGCATCCGTATTTTTCAGCTTTTCCAATTCTGACTCAGCCACTGCAAGGACATTCTCCGGTAATCTAGCACTCTGAATCTTTTCCTCAATTTTCATCAATTCTCTTGAGATTTCACGTTCCGGCGAAGATTCAGATTTTTTAAAAAATATCATTTACTTTCTCCCACGCATATTTATTGAATTATTGCAATATGCAACATTAAATAATATTTTGTAACATTCCCGAAAAGTGTTGATTTTCATAACAACAAGCACCATTAAGTATTTAATGTTGCATTAAGCAACAATATTTAATGGTAGACGGTAAATACATAACATTTTAAACTGAAGGATATCAACGATTTATAGTACTGCAAAAGAGTTGGTACAAACCTTGTACTAAACCATAGGCAACAAAAAGAGCTGGAAACAACCTCAAACAAAAAGGAGAACGAAATGAAAAAAATAAAAGAAAAATTGGAAACGTGGGCAGCTGCCGTAGCTTTCGCTGAAGCTGGCCAATTTGAAGAAGCAAAGAAAATGGTTCGTGAAGAAAAGAGGAAAAAGATCGAAAAGCGCGTAAGCGTTAGAAAAGTCAAAAGGCCTCGCCGTTAATCTACGAAGAGCGAAAAAATTGAAGATAAATTCAGGAGGTGGAACAATGCTTAAAAAGATCGCAAAAAAATTCAAAAAGCAGGAAGAAAACAAAAAAGAACTGGACATAAAAAAACAGCAAAATATTCGCGAAACTGTTGAAAGCATGACAGAAGCTATCACCTTTGCTGAAGCTGGTATGCAAGCGGAAGCTCAAAAAATAATGCAGGAAGCCGAAACTGTCCCCAAAAAGATTCTTGTGGTAAGCCACGAAGATTGGTTCTCCAAAAGAGTTGTAGAATATGCACTGGGATTTGCTGAAAGAATGGGATACGAAATTGTCGCTATGAATGTGCTTGAAATCCCCCAAAAATCCGAAACCATCGCCCCATACTGTTCTCTTTTAGAAGAAAAATTTAAGTCCTCTTCACAGGAGAGCGTTGCCGAATTTGCCAAAGAAGCGGAAAGCAGGAATATTCCTTTCAACCACGTGGTAAAAGTGGGGGAACTCAACCATTGCATAAAAGAAGCAGTTCAGGAGCTGCGTAGAGTGGAATTTGTCATTAGTGATCCTGAAACCCTGCCAGAGGTTGCTAAAGAGGCTGGAGAAGACGTTATACCTGTTTACGCGGTTGCAAGTGTCAGTTAGTGTTTCAAAATGAAACTAACTTTTTTCCCCACATGGCTTGCTTTGTCTTGTCTGTGGGGAAAAAAGTTTTTATTATTATGGCTTGTAATATAAATCACAAGGAGGTATAGATGGGAGGGGAATTTTGGTTGAAGCTAAGTTTTGTCTTTATTGTTTTTTTTATATGTTTCTTTTTTAGACATGAAAATAAAAAGAACAAATGATATCTCCATATAAATCTCCCAAGGAGGTTGGACAGTGACACCGGATATGATTCTTACCTTGGCAGTATTGGTTCTTGCTATTGTTCTATTCGTTTTTGAATGGGTTAGGGTCGATGTTGTCGGTATTATAATGATGGTTCTCTTGCCTCTTATGGGTCTGGTTACACCTCAACAAGCCTTTTCAGGACTAAGCAGTAACGCGGTTGTATCCATTATCGCTGTTATTATCATTGGCGCCGGTCTTGATAAAACAGGGGTTATGAATAAGGTTGCCACACCCATAATTAAGCTTGGGGGCCGCAGCGAACGCCGAATAATGGCTCTTGTTTCCGGAACTGTTGGCGTAATTTCCAGTATGATGCAAAATATTGGAGCCGCTGCTTTATTTTTGCCAGCCACCCAAAGAATTTCAAAACGACTTGGCATTCCAATATCAAGGCTTCTTATGCCGATGGGGTTCTGTGCCATAATTGGTGGTACTCTCACCTTGGTAGGTGCAAGTCCAACTATATTACTAAACGATCTTCTTGTTTTAGAAGGTAAAAAATTAGAACCCTTTGGTTTGTTCACACAGACCCCAATTGGCGTTTGCCTATTGGCCAGTGCCATTATTTATTTCATGATATTTGGAAAATTCGTTCTGCCAGCAAGTACTGGCGAAAGCGATGTGGGTATAACCGCTCGCCTTCTTGAGGTTTATGCTGTTTTCGAAAATCCTTATGAAATTGACATTCCTGAAGACTTCCCTGGTCCAAAATCATTGGAAGAACTGGCAATAAGAAGAGATTATCTCGTCACCGTTGTAGCTATAGGCAACGCAAAAACCGGTAAAAAACGACGGGTTATTCGCAAAACGGATGTTATCTCCCCGGGTGACACTATAGTGGTCATGGGAAAGCTGGAGAGGGTAGAAAAACTCGCCGATAATATGGGATGGAAACTGAAAAGCGGAATGGACTTCTTTGCGGATGACTTCGCAAGAACAAATGCAGGGGTTGTAGAAACCGTTGTGTCCCCAAGGTCCGAATTGATCGGAAAAACCCTCGCTGAAGTAGATTTTCAAAACAGATTCCGGGTCAATCCCCTGGCGATCAACACAGGTGATAGAATTTATATATCGGG
The DNA here is from genome assembly GCA_026992355.1 of Syntrophobacterales bacterium. Taxonomy (GTDB): domain Bacteria; phylum Desulfobacterota; class Syntrophobacteria; order Syntrophobacterales; family Thermodesulforhabdaceae; genus JALXAE01. The sequence goes on from JALXAE010000059.1 coordinate 6,809, forward strand.
TATAAATCACGTCAAACTAAAAATGGGTGACGTTATTTTACTGGAAGGTCCTTGGGATAGATTTCACCGAATCAAAAATATGCCTCAACCACGAATTCTCACTTTTGCGACGCCTCTTGAAGGCGAAATTTTGCGACCTGAAAAGGCAAAATACGCTGTGTTTTGGCTCGCTTTTGCTTTAACTTTGGTCATCTTTGTAAAAATAAGACTTTCCGTTGCACTTATGTCTGGTGCTCTCGGAATGGTCTTAACCGGCGTTCTTTCGGTAGACGAGGCGTATCAGTCGGTTGACTGGATGACCGTTTTCTTGCTTGGAGGATTGATACCTCTCGGAATAGCCTTTGAGCAAACAGGAACGGCGGCCTATATAGCAAAAAAGGTGCTGGAGCTTGTGGGACAGGTGTCACCCATAGGTTTACTTACTGTCGTTGGAATAATGACCTCCTTTTTTACTCTGGTAATATCAAATGTAGGTGCTACAGTGTTACTGGTACCTCTTTGTATGAATATGGCAGTTATGGCTGGTGCAGATCCCAGAATGGCGGCCTTAGTCGTGGGCCTTTCAGCATCTAATACCTTTATATTACCCACACACCAGGTTAACGCTCTTATCATGAGACCTGGCGGCTATAGAACAATAGATTACGCAAAGGCAGGAGGGATTATGACCATCCTGTTTCTAGTTATAGAGCTTTCTGTTATCTACTTCTTCTATGGAGTTTAATGATATTCTTGTGGATAGAGCTACTTCCCCTTCTGGCAATATGAATTGTCAGAAGGGTTTTTTTATTCCATATCAATTTATTCGACAAAAATGTCGAATCACCAATCAATTTTGCCGAGAGTTAAACTAAACATCATGACAATCAGTTCTGCAAATTCCTCTAGTTTTCGCAAAAAAAGCTCACCCCTTCAAAATGGTATAGGACTTGCCTTTGGACCTACATAAACAATAAAAAACCAGAAAAGGAGGTCCAAAAAATGGCGAGAATTAAAAAATGGGCAGTTTTATTTGTACTGGCAGTTTTGTGTCTTATCGGTGTAACCAAAGAAGCTCCCGCTCAACCAATCAATCACCACATGCCAACCTGGTGGGAATTAATGGCAAAGGCATCACAACCTATTGATGTAAGTGGAGAAATCGTGGCATTTTCCTTCCCTGTGGCAACTATTAAAACACTCAAAGACGAATATTTCATTGTCAGGTTAGGTCCATGGTGGTTCTGGAGGGAAAATAAGTACAAATTAAACAAGAAAGACAACGTAAGAATAGTTGGCTTCAGATATAATGACTTGATCTTTCCCAAGGTAATAAAAACATCCCATGGTGAAATTCGTCTAAGGGATGAACAGGGTCGGCCTCTATGGCGAATAAATAGAAGAAGACACCATCGACCCGGTGATTATCTGAACTATTATCATCCAAGATGGAGATAACATAAACTATGTTTCTTAAGGCATACCGCTACATTCTGATGGCAGGTGTAGCGGTTCTTATCTTGATAACTGCTCTACAGTTCATGTTGTTGGTGAGGATTTTTCGAATCCATAAAACAACGGATATTTCAACAACCGTTGAGTTCATTGAATCTCGAATTACGGGACATCTGGAACTGCTCCGTTTTGTCCCGCATGCTCCTCCTTATATCAGATCCTTAGCCTGGTTAATTGACGAATTACAAAGTCATCCAACCTTAAAGGGCATAGCAATTTCCGATTCAAACAAGATTTTGATAAACACCTTTCCGCCGAAATTTTTTAGAACAAATAAAGAAATCTTAAAAAAATGCCATAAAGGGATCGATTACAAAAATGCTTATTATTTTTGTAAATACTTCAATCCCATTCCACATAAGTCTTTTTTTCTGCTCATAGCAATTGATAGATCCTTTGAAGTAAACACACGCCGTCAAATGGCTATATTGAGTTTTGGAGCTTTAGCCCTGGGATTGCTAATATACGGGCTTTTCTGGCACCATATGGCCAAACTTGTAAAACAACATGGTGAATTAGAAAACAAATTAGCTACGTCTGAAAAACTCGCAATGATTGGAAAATTGTCAACAATGATAGCTCACGAAATAAGAAATCCCTTAAATACCATATCAATGAGCATACAGTATATGGAAGAGACCGGGCAATTTCGAAAAGACTTGCTCCATTCGACAAAACTGGAAATAAAACGGCTTGCTGAACTCACTTCAGAGCTACTTTTACTGGATAAAGGTTTTGAATTTTCCATGAAATTGATAAGCCTCGAAGATATTCTTACAGATATATTGGCAAGATTTTCTCTGAAGTTCAAAGCCAGAAATACGGAGTTTCATGTGAAAACCGGGGATGCTAAAGGCTCGAGCCTACTTTGCGACAGAAAATGGATTACCAGGGCTTTTGAAAATGTTCTTAGAAACGCTTTGGAAGCTACTGAGGCTGAAGACACTGTAAAATTTGAGGTTTATAACAAGGGAAATAAATTGTTGTTCATTATATCCGATACCGGGAAGGGCATTGATCAGGATCTAAAGCATAAGATACTTGAACCCTTTGTCACCACCAAAAAAACTGGCTTCGGATTGGGATTGTACATCGTGAAAAAGGTTATTGAAGCCCACGATGGAGAAATTGCAATTGATTCAAATTGCCCCAGAGGCACGATTGTAACCATTACTTTACCGAAAGCTTGAAATGTCGACAAATAGTAAAATCCTTATAGTTGAAGATGACAAGCACCAGGGAAGCATTCTGGCTGAATATTTAAACCACAAAGGCTACGACACAAAGCTTACACTAAGTGGAAAGGAAGCACTTATTACTTTGGAGCGAAGTTATTTCGACTTAGTTCTCCTTGATTGGAGACTACCAGATATGAACGGTTTAGAAGTTCTGTCAAAAATTAAAGAAAAGCATCCCTTAACTCAGATTATCATGATAACGGCCTTTGCTACTATAGAAAGAGCCGTTGAAGCTATCAAATTAGGAGCTTATCATTACATATCCAAGCCTGTGGATTTAGAAGAATTAATACTTCTCATAAATCGATCTCTCAAAGAACTTCGTCTCCAGCAAGAAATAAACCTCCTCAGGCAGAAACTCATGGCAGTAGGTGAAATTCAATTCCCGAACATTGTTGCAGAAAGCCAAAAAATGAAGGAAATATTATCCCTTGCTCAAAAGGTTGGAAAAACCAACGCGACAGTTCTCATTCAAGGCGAATCCGGAACAGGAAAGGAAGTCATAGCTCGCATCATCCATAGTATAAGCGATCGTAGTAACGAAACTCTCGTGAAAATAAACTGTGCTGCAATTCCTGAAGAACTTCTTGAAAGCGAGATGTTTGGCCACGAAAAAGGAGCTTTTACCGGAGCTGAAAAGGCAAAACCAGGTTTATTGGAAATAGCTCACAATGGGACCCTTTTTCTTGATGAAATAGGGGATATGTCTATTAAACTCCAGGCAAAACTTTTAAGGTTTCTTCAGGACGGTTCTTTTCACAGAGTTGGGGGATTAAAAGAAATATCTGTCAATGTTCGAATTATTGCCGCAACAAATAAAGACCTCGAACAACTTATAAACGGCGGGTTATTTAGAGAGGATCTTTACTGGAGGTTAAACGTATTCAAAATAACCGTGCCGCCACTCAGAGAACGGAAACAAGACATCCCCCATTTAGTTGAGACGTTCATTAAAAAATACGCTGAAAAACACAACAAAAAAATTCTGGGGACCACAAGAGAAGTCATGGAAATGCTTCTGGCATATAATTACCCAGGAAACGTTAGAGAACTAGAGAACATCGTTGAACGGGCGATAATCTTAGCGGAAGGAGAAACAATAACAATCCATGAGCTCCCACCCAATGTCTACCATCCAACACAAACCAAAGCCAGTGTAACAGACCCTTTAAGTTCATTACCTCTTACAAAAGCCGTTGAAATATATGAAAAGCAAAGAATTTTAAACGCTTTAGAACAATCGAAAGGAATAAAAACAAGAGCTGCGAAAATCCTTGGGATTTCCGAAAGAATGTTAAGATACAAAATGAAGAAGTACGGTATCCTTTTAGAATCGTGATGTTCATATAACAAAAGGGCGAACCTGGTTGGATATCCGCCCTTTTGTTTTTTAATAAAATTCGAAAGTTTCCTATTCTTTTATATTGTGATGAATTTTACAGGCCTTCACAGTGTTTTTCATGAGCATTGTAATAGTCATTGGACCGACCCCACCTGGTACCGGAGTTATAGCGCTTGCGACCTCTTTGGCTTCATCAAAAGCCACATCACCTTTGAGAATTCGCTTGCCTTCAGGTGTTCTTCCAACCTCGTTCACTCCAACATCTATAACAACAGCGCCAGGTTTAATCCAATCACCCTTTACATATTCAGTTACACCAGCAGCAACTATCAGTATATCAGCCCTCTTTGTATGAAAGGTAACATCCTTTGTTCTTGTATGACACACAGTTACAGTTGCATTTGCACCGGGACCTTTTTGCATAAGCATTACAGCAATAGGCTTTCCTACTATATTTGACCTGCCTACAACTACTACTTCAGCACCTGATGTCTCAACACCGGTTCTGATGAGAAGCTCCTGAATTCCAGCTGGAGTACAGGGCAGAAAATCAGGTTCTCCTATCATAAGTTTTCCAACATTGAAGGGATGAAAGGCATCAACGTCTTTGCCTGGATCTATGGCATAAAGAACCTTTGTCTCATTGATATGTTTCGGAAGAGGCAACTGAACGAGAATTCCATCTATTTTTGGATCGTTGTTGTACTTGTCTATCAACTTCAAAAGATCTTCCTCAGAAATGTCAGCTGGTTGATCATCCTGAATTGAATAAAATCCAAGATCATGAGCTGCTTTCTGTTTTGCACGTACATAACTCTGAGATGCCGGGTTTTCGCCAACGAGAATTGTAACCAAGCCCGGCTCAACACCGTATTTTTCTTTCAGATGAGCAACTTCCTCCGCCAATTCCTGGCGAATCTGCTTGGATATCTCTGTTCCTTTAATTAGCTTAGCTGCCATTATCTACACCTCCCATTAAAAAACGGACAGGGCTAAAAGCCCTGCCCAACTGACTTTCTAAAAAAACACAGCAATAACCTAGAACAGACCCATAACTTTTCCTGTCTTCACATCAACATCAACTCGACGGAAAGCAGGATTGGACGAGGTTCCAGGCATCAAGCTTATGGTACCGGCACATGGACAGAGGAACTTAGCACCGGAGTAAATCAAAACGTCTCTTATTGGAAGCACCCAACCTTTCGGTACACCCTTAAGAGCAGGATCATGAGAAAGGCTGAGATGTGTTTTCACCATCATGGTCATGAAATCATCATACTTAGGATCAGATTCAAGCATCTTAGCTTTAGCCTCTGCTTCAGGTGTCCAGGCAACACCATCTGCTCCATAAACCTCTTTTGCTATGATTTCGACGCGTTCTCTAAGTTTCATCTCAAGAGGATAGAGAAATTTGAATTCGGAAGGTTCTTCACAGGCTTCCATAACGGCATCAGCCAGTTCAAGGGCACCTTCACCGCCTTTGAGCCAATGCTCAGACACTGCGCATCTTGCGCCAGCTTCTTCGGCAGCTTTTCTGACAAGTTTGATTTCATCGGGAGTATCGGTATAGAAGGAGTTAATACATACAACCGGATTCATGCCAGACTTTCTAACAGTATTGATGTGGTGGACCATATTGGCGAGACCCTTTTCAACAAGCTCAAGATTTTCCTTGGTATATTCCTCAGGAAGAGGAAGACCAGGAACAACCTTTGGACCTCCACCATGCATTTTGAGGGCCCTTATAGTAGTGGTAAGAACAGACACATGAGGCTTAAGACCACTTAAGCGGCACTTAACGTTCCAGAATTTTTCAAATCCAATATCCGCACCAAAGCCACTTTCAGTCACATGGTAATCGAACATCTTAAGACCAATACGGTCACCAATGATTGAGGACTGACCAACAGCAATATTAGCAAAGGGACCAGCATGTATCATTACTGGCTGATATTCAATTGAACAGCAAAGGGTAGGATTGATCGTATTTCTCATCCAGGCGCACATAGCACCGTCTACTTCAAGATCTTTCGTATAGATCGGTTTGCCTGTCTTGTCGAAAGCCAGGGTTATTTCTCCCAGTCTCTTTCTGAGATCCTCAAGGTCATTCACGATAGAAAGAATAGCCATAAGCTCGGAACTTACGGCAATTCCGAATTTAGACTGCATCATGTAACCGTCATAACGGCCACCAATACCAATTATGATATTTCTTAATGCCTGAGCACAAAAGTCGATGATCCAGCCAAATTCCACTCTGGTAGGATCCACATCGAGCCGCCTCATACCGGTAAGCCGCTGGAGCTGCTCATCCGTATAATTCCTCTCGTGCTGCATTCTAGCAGTGAGAGCTACCATCGCAAGGTTATGGGCATTCATAATGTCATTTATGTCCCCAGTAAGCCCCATGGAAAACTCAGTCATAGGAATAAGAAGAGCATTTCCACCACCAGCAGCTGTTCCTTTAATGTTCATAGTGGGACCGCCAGAGGGCTGGCGAAGACAGCCACCAACATTTTTCCCTCGCTTTCCCAATCCTTCAATCAATCCCAGAGATGTAGTAGTTTTACCTTCACCAAGAGGCGTAGGTGTTATAGCAGTAACCTCTATGTACTTTCCGTCAGGCTTATCCTTCAGCCTTTCTATGATCTTCATGAAATCGAGCTTGCAAATTCTACCCATAGGAATTACTTCATCTTTCTGAAGTCCTAATCTGTCTACCCATTCTTCGGGCGTAGGCATGTTTTTTTCAGCTTCTTCTGCAATCTGCCAGTCTTTTAACTTGGTCGGATCGTAAGGCATCTCGTCCCTCCATACTTACAAACTTTTTAACGTTCAAGACCTCAAAACCCCAGGCCAATCACACCCAGGACCACAAACTACTAACATCTTTAGAAATAGCAAGATATTTTTTTCACATTTGACAGTACCCTAATTAAAAGGGAAGTTTATGTCAAGCAATAAAGAACAACCAACATAATAGTTATTTTTATCACAAAATAACATTAAAATTGTCAATTAACAGACCAGAAGATTGTTGAAAATTTGTTCAAAACATTGTGAATTACACAAAAGATGCAATCATGAGTTCTCTACACTTGAAAAAGTCAAAAGAATATTGATGATTTTGTTGAAAAAAATATGGTTATATTTCAGAAACTTGGACACCTTTTGAACAATTGAACATTCCATCTTGTTATGGTTATTCTTTTAGTGCATAGTAAGAAACAATCAGAGCAATCACACCGAGTAGATCAAAGTGGAGGAGCAGAAAGTTATGCAGGTTAAGATCGACAAAGGCTCAATTGTAAAAGCTCTTTCGATGATACAAACCGTAACTGAAAAAAAAGGTTTTCCTTTTCTTTCTCATGTGTTGCTTAACGCCGAAGATAAAGTATTAAAAATGATAGCAACAGACCTGGATATACTGCTTGAGGTAACGCTCGATGCAGACATCCTGGACGACGGCACCATAACAGCACCAGCAAAAAGGCTTCTGGATGTGGCGAGGGAGTTTCCCGGAGAATCTATAGAATTAGTTAGCGAAAATACCTCTAGACTAAAAATTTCTGCAGAAAACATAATTTTTGATTTACCGAGCTTTGATCCAGAAGACTTTCCAATGCCACACAACCTAGAAAGTGTGGAGTTTAAACCTTGTAACAGGGACGTTTTACGAAGGGCTTTTGTTAAGACTTCCCATGCTGTACCTTCTGTGGACAATCAACTTGCAGGTGCTGGACTTTACTGGTTACCTTTAGAAGATGCAAAGCATAGGTTTGTTGCATGTGACGTTAATAGATTAGCTTCTTATGAAGTAAGCAGCGATGAACTTGGTCTCGATGCATCACATACAGGTGTCCTTATTCCTAAAAAAGGAGTCATAGAATTCCTAAAGTTTCTCGATGAAAATGAATCTCTCGAAATCTCCGTCGGCGAAAGAGGTCTATTTGCAAGAAGCGATACTATGCTTCTATGGATTAAGCTCGTAGAAGATTATTTTGCTTTTTACAATGATCTGGTTCAAGAGGTTCGAGAAAATTCAATTTTGATCCCAACTAGCCAGTTCAAACAAACACTAAAAAGAATGGCTATATTTACCGATCAAACCTGGCGACATCTTAAATTCAAGATATCGAATGATCTTTTGGAACTTGAAGCAGGAAACCCGGAAATAGGAGTGGGAAAAGAAATAATTCCAATAAAATACCAGGGAGAGGATTTCACAGTTGCTTTTAACCTTAGATATGTGGCTGATGCTGTCAATGTGATAGATTCAGAGTTTATACAATTTGAATGGATTGACGAAATACACGGAGGTATCTTTCTGGACCTGGAAGACGAATCCTATCTAGCAATGGTTATGTCTATGGTGTCTGCTTAGAATTTGTATGCTATAGCTTCTATTTCAATAAGTGCATTTTTTGGGAGTTCTAATACTCCGACGCAAGACCTTGCAGGCTTAGTGTCCCCGAAAAACCTCTCATAAACTAAGTTAACCCTGGTAAAATCAGACATATTTTTCAAAAATATGGTTGTCTTTACCACATTTTTTAGATCGAGGTTGACCGATTTTAGAATAGCTTCAATATGCCGTATAGCAAATTCTGTTTGCTCCTCAATTTTGCTCGATACAAGCTCGCCTGTTTTTGCGTCTAAGCCAATCTGACCTGACACAAACACAAAATTCCCTACGATTATTGCCTGAGAATAAGGCCCTATTGGTTGAGGAGCATCAGGAGAGAAAACATTTTTCATTTTATTCCCCCTTGATTCTACTCTTTTGTGAATAAGTTCCAAACCAGTCTATCTAACCATTGGTTATCTTAATAACGGGCAAGAAAGGATTTGACTTTAACCAATAGTTCCTATATGTGCAAGAATGTAGTGCTTGTGAAAAGGTTCGTAAAACTTCGAGAATCAGGTTAATTTCGAACCTATCCTTTAAGAGCTTGTCAATGTTCTGCCAGGATAATTCATATAATGGATGCGGATAGAAAGCAACCAGAAGAACCAAAAGTCCTTGCCTTTTGTTGTATGTATTGTGCCTACGCTGCTGCTGATATGGCCGGATCTATGAGGTTAACTTACCCACCTAATGTTGAAATAATTCTGGTTCCGTGTACTGGTAGGGTAGAAATTCATCACATTTTGGAGGCTCTTGAAAATGGTGCTGACGGTGTTTGTGTCGCCGGGTGCGAGGAAGGCTCTTGTCATTTTTCGGTGGGAAATCTAAAAGCGAAGAAGAGAGTTGCCTATGTGAAAACCTTACTTGAGGAACTGGGTATAGACCCAGACAGGGTGGAAATGTTTCACATAAGTGCTTCACAGGGGCCATTGTTTGCCAAGGTAGCCAGTGAGATGACGGAGAATATCCGTCGTCTTGGGATACTCAAATGGAACAAGCAACGCGGGTAAACTCAAAGGAGGAACCATACTATGGTTGTTGCTGAAAGGAAACCAATAAAAGAAATTTTGGCCATGATGGCCGAATACAAGAAAATCCTGCTCGTAGGATGCAAGGGGTGCGTAACAGTTTGTTGTGCTGGGGGAACAAAAGAGGTTGGTATACTTGCTTCGGCTTTAAGAATAGCCAAAAAGAAGGAGGGTAAGGAATTTGAAGTGATTGAGCGCACCCTTGAGAGACAATGTGATCCTGAATATATCGAGCAGGTAGCGTCCATTGTAGAAAATGATGGGATTGAGGCAATTCTTTCCATGGCATGTAGCGTAGGACCTCAGTATTTGGCTAAAAGATTCAATGTTCCTGTTTATCCAGCGCTAAATACAACATTTATAGGTGGAGCATTAGAGCATGGAGTTTGGGCAGAGTTTTGCCAGGCCTGCGGTAATTGTGTAATACATCATTTTGGCGGCATTTGTCCTGTTTCCAGGTGTTCCAAGAGTTTGTTTAATGGTCCTTGTGGCGGTTCTGCCGGTGGAAAGTGCGAAATTAACCCTGAAGTGGATTGTGCGTGGCATCTTATTTATGAACGGATGAAAGCTTTAGGTAAGCTTGATGACATGGCTAAGGTTTTCCCGATTAAAGATTGGTCAACAAGCAGAGACGGTGGACCAAGAAAGGTCGTCAGGGAGGACATGAAACTATGAAAGCGGGAAGCAAATTAGAGAAAATTTTAACCAGCGGTCAATTTGCCGTAACTGGTGAGCTTGGACCTCCACGGGGAGCAGATGTGGAGGTTATAAAGAAGAAAGCGGAGCATCTCCGGGGTATGGTTGATTCTATAAACGTTACTGATAATCAGACCTCGGTTGTTAGAATGTGCAGTATGGCGGTTTGTAAACTATTATTGGAAATGGGGCTTGAACCAAACCTTCAGATGACCTGTAGAGACCGGAATAGAATAGCTATCCAGAGTGATCTGCTGGGAGCCTATGCCCTTGGTATTAAAAATGTTTTGTGCCTTTCTGGTGATCACAATAAATTTGGTGATCATCCTCAGGCAAAAAATGTGTTTGATATAGATTCAATCCAGCTAATTCAGACTGTAAAGCAGATGAGAGATGATGGAAAGCTTCTGAGTGGTCAAGAATGTGAAGGAGTACCAAAATTCTTCATTGGAGCAGCTGCTAATCCATTTGGGGATCCCTTTGATTTTCGACCCATTCGACTTGCAAAGAAGGTTGAAGCTGGAGTTGATTTTATTCAAACTCAGTGTATCTACAACATGGAAAAATTCAGAGAATACATGAAGCGCGTAGTTGATATGGGATTGGCTGAAAAGTGCTATATTCTGGCTGGAATTACACCTCTTAAATCACTGGGAATGGCAAGATACATGGCAAAATTTGTTCCCGGTCTCGATGTTCCAGATTACTACTTAAAAAGGTTGGCTGGTGTTGAGAAAAAGAAACAAGCAGAAGAAGGAATTAAGATAGCTATTGAACAGATTCAAGAGGTCAGAGAGATTGAAGGCGTTGCAGGTATTCATCTTATGGCCATTGAATGGGAACACAAGGTTCCAGAAATTATAAAAGCAGCAGGTTTATATCCGAGGCCTGAGGTTAACTAAGAAAGAAGAGCCGCCTTCTTATTCTTATATTTAGAGGGCGGCTTTTCTTCTATTTAGACGTTGTAATGTCCGCATGAGCATATCCCTTCAGAAATAGAAGACGATTTGGATATATCTTTAGCGAACTTCTCTAGGTTATTCTTAGGACCAATGGTTATTAAAATATCACCCTCTTGAAAAACCTCTCTTGGAGAAGGGTTGTAAATCATTGTTCCATCTGCTCTTTTTATAGCAATAACTATTAAATTGTAATTATTTCTCAGTTCAGATTGAATTAGATCCTTTCCAACAATACTTGCATTCGGGAGAAGTTTAATTTCTTCCATGCTTAATTCCATTCCCTCTCCTGACAATGCTAGCTCAATAAAGTCCGTAACAGTAGGCCTTAGTATATTTTGCGCGATTCTTTTTGCTCCGCTTATATAGGGTGAAACCACCCTATTTGCCCCAGCTTTAATGAGTCTCTTTTCTGTACCTGGGGAGGAAGCTCTGGCACAGATAAACAGATCTTTATTTAAGTCTCTAGCTGTTAAGACAATGAAAACATTATCTGTATCTTTTGTCACAACAGATACTAATCCCTTAGCTTTTTTTATTCCAACTGAGAGTAGGGTTTCTTCGTCAGTGGCGTCCCCAAGAAGGTGGGGTATGTTATTTTCGGTTAGTTTTAATTCTTCGTCTGGTGAATTGTCTACAACAACTACAGGCGCATTTCTAGACATAAGCTCTGACACTACCACCTTTCCCATTTGTCCGTAACCGCAAATTATGTAGTGATTCTCCATTTCACTGAGTTGCTTTTTCACCCGTTTCCTCCGGTAAACTCTTAACAAATGCCCGTCTATTATATATTCGCCAATGTATGCTAATTGAGAAATAACAAAAATCAGCCCGACTGTAATTAATACAATAGTAAATATTCGCCCGACATTGTCCAAAGGCCTTACTTCCCCGAAACCGACAGTGGTTAGCGTGATTACTGTCATGTAAAGAGCTTCAAGCGGTGTGTAATCTTCCAGAAGAACATACCCAATGGTACCGAACAGGATTATTAGGATAAACGCCAAAATGACTACAAAAGGTCTGTGTTTTAAACTCAGTTTAAACTTGAACATTGAAATCCTTTACATAAAGGATCTTGGTTGTATTCCTGCTTCCTTTAAATCTACAACCTTCGGTGTCCAAACCTTAAGGTACGGGTCTATTTTTGCGTCAAGGAGATAAGTTTTATTTGCCTTTGTTTCTATTTCAAAAATCAATACTTCATTGCTTTTTATTCCCTCTTCTCCTCTAACGGAGCAGTCCAACCTTGCTTCAACAATATGTTTTCCAGGGTAAACCTCAATTTCCTGTAAAACCCTTCCGTGTTGTAACGGTTGAGGCACACTTTTACCGTCTATTGATACTATGTAAACTCCAGTGGTATCAGATGGGGTTCCGTACCATGGATAGTCAAATGGTTTTATGTTTGTTATGATGGAAATATATTCTTTAGGTACCGGCCCTATCGAGAAGGTTTTTCCATGATAATAACACCCATTCAAGGCTAACAAAGAAACCACCAAACAAAACATGATAGTAACAGTAACAAGGAAAAAAGCCTTATTCCTCATGATCAATCCCCTCTTTTGTAAATAGTTAACTTTTTCTTAACATATCACGAAAGATTTGCGGTAGTGAAGACTTGAGATTTAAATAAGAGCCGTTTTGTAAAGGGATTTTCATTCTATACGAGTGAAGCATTAGCCGAGGATAGGCCTTTGATTTGCCGATATCCCCATATAATCTGTCTCCTAGTATAGGATGTCCAATGTGGTACAAATGTACTCTGATTTGATGTTTCCTCCCGGTTACAGGACGCACATCCAGTGCAGACCATTTCTCCTTTACTAACAGGGTTTTATAACGGGTTATGCTCTCCTTTCCTTTTTTGGTGTCTACTCCCATACGTCCGGAGCCATACTGTCTTATAGGAACGTTGATTATCCCATGTTTATCCCTAACCTGTCCATGAACAATAGCAAAATAGCATTTTTCTATTAGACGTTTTTCAAACATGTAGTTTAGGTATCTATGAAAATTTTTGTTTTTTGCAAAGATTAAAATTCCGCTTACAGCTTTATCGAGCCTGTGTACAACGAAGATGTTTCCAAAGCCCTTTTCCTTTAATATTGACAGAACACTTTTTTTGTCTGGTTTAAATCCTGGGATTGTTAGTATATTTTCTGGTTTGTCTATTGCCAAAATATTTTGGTCTTCATAAATAATACGAAACATTTTATAGCTAACCTGACAGAATGAATTTGTTTTAGAAATATTTACACAATCACGGATCTTAAATTATGGATTTTTTGTCATCGCTCAATAGGCTTGATGTTATTTTAATAGTTGTTTTTGTTTTTTTTCTGCTTCGAGGTCTCATTAAGGGTGGTATATTAGTACTTTTCAGTTCAATAGGGTTTGTAGCTGCTTTTTTTGTGGCTTTTCAATACTACAGAGTACTTGCGTTGATGATACATTCTATTGTTGAGACCTGGAAACACGTTGAAGTTATAAGTTTTGTAATCATTTTCTTCCTTACATGGTTCAGTATCGGAGGTTTGGGACATTGGGTGGGAAAGCTTCTAAGGAAATTCGGTCTGGGTTTTCTGGATCGCATGTTGGGAGCTGTCGTTGGGGTTGTGATTGCTCTTATAGTAAATGCGTGCATAATTACAAGCGCAGCTTTGTTTCTACCCTCTGACCACCCTTTTTTGATTAATTCGAAAATTGCCCCTTATAGCTCTCAGGGACTTTCTTTAATGTATTCCTTTATACCTGATGATGTAAAGAGAGAGCTCATCAAGAGGGAAAGGCTTATCAAAAGGTATTGGGCCAAACGGAGGGCTCATTAATGGATGATGGTGGAATTAAATGTCTTGGTGAAATACGAACTATCATAAAAAGGTTAAGAGGTGATAACGGATGTCCGTGGGACAGAAAGCAAACTCCTGACTCTGTTAAAACTTACATTATTGAAGAAGCTCACGAGGCTGTTGATGCTATAAGACGAAATGAAGTTAGTGAAATTGTAGAAGAACTTGGAGATCTTATTTTTATGGTATTTTTTGTGGTTCATTTGTTTGAAGAAAGAGGGTTTTTTACTCTTGAAGACGTTTGCCAGAAGGTTTGTAAGAAGATGATTCATCGCCATCCCCATGTCTTCGGTTCTATTCGTGTTAGAAATGCAGATGAAGTGAAGGAAAACTGGGATAAGCTCAAGAAACTTGAAGGTAAAGATTCCAAAGCTAAAGACGGTATTCCATCAAGCCTTCCGGCACTCATTAGGGCTTACAGGCTAATAGCACGAGGTATAATTGATGAGGGTAAGGAGGTTGACACACAAATTTTTAATACCTTGTTAGATGCCATCAATAATCACAATTTAGATGAAATTATGGATGAAGATTTTCTAGGAAAAGCAATTTTAAAGTTAGTTTATCTGGGCAAACTTTACGGCATAAGGGCAGAAGATGCTCTTCAACGTATTCTAGATAAGATACAAGGTCTTAAAAGCTAGGGCTTAAACATCCACAACTACCATTGCTTCCCATAGGCCATCCGTTTTTTCTAATTTAAAACGATGCAAGGTGATTGCTTTCACATCAACAAGCAGTTCTTCAATTCTGTTATCGATTGGTTCTCCTACCAATTCTGCCTTTAATTTCCATTTATTATTAGCCTGCTTAATGTGAATGGAATTCGGCCTCAACAACAGCCTATAGGCATCCTTCATAAAAAGAATTTCTTTTAAAAACGAGTATAATAAAAATTCGAGAGATTCTTCTTCAATTTCGATGTCTTTTCTTTGTTCCGTTCTCAGGGTTTCTGGGTTTTTCATCATTATACCGAGCAGGGCGTCGACGGCCGAGGTAAAAGTTTCCTCGAGACTCGACCCCCATGCTCGGAAAGCTTCATCTGCTGTTACTATTCCCTCAAGATATTCGTAAGGCATTTCAACGGTCTTTTTCTTGGGACTGTTATCTTAAAAAGGCTCCAATATGCCCATAACTGTCAAGCTTCTTTTTTGCTTCTTCCGAACGAACCTCCTCAATTTTTCCGTTGGATGTAAGAACTTTTTCGGAAGCTAACCAGACTAAATCGTCTGTTTTTTCCATCTTATGCTGGCAATAAGGGCATTTTTCGCTTTCAGGGCCGTGGTCTAGTATAACTTCGCAATTGGGGCAGTAAAAACCACTTACAGTAAATCCAGATGAATACACAAGTAAATATACACGTCCCTGGTTGATTGCGCTTATTACTGGGTTTAATCCAAGCAGTGCTTTGCCGGAAGATTTATTTGCGGAAGTTATTAGGTCTTCCACAGTCTGAATTTCAATAGTTCTTTCCCGTTTTTCAATAACAGGAAGTAATGTTTCCAGAACTTCAGATGCTTTTGCTTTAACCGGCATCCTGATTCTATCTACCACCTTATCCTGTAAAGATTTTGGAAGCAACCTGTACAATTCGGCGGTTACTTCTTGAGGACCCATAAGAACTAGGTTTGAAGTATCATACTCCTTTGTTAAATCGCGAAGTCTTTCACTCACATCTTTAAGAAACCAGCTACTCCATTTTTCGGCTCTTCTCTGAAATACCATTTGAGATCTCATGTGGTCAGTTCCCGATCTTTTTCTGTGTCTAATGGGAGGGATGTTTATGGCGTCCTCGATTTCCTCAATTTGGCCCATTGTAACAACAAAAAACCTTGCCTTTTCTGAATCCAGCAAAACTATTCCGTATCTTTCATACTCGTCCATGGCCTCCAAAAGGGGCCTTACGTAAGGGGTATCTTCATAGTAAACAGCACTTGCAAGTCTTATTGGAAGCTCTTCTTCATAATAAAAGTCTTCAGATACATCACAAAAAGCCACGTACGTTTTTCCGCTTGGAATTAAATGTTCAACCTTTGATTTGATCCATTTTGAATCTTCTTCGAAGTGATCCATTAGATCATCGTCGTTTTTTAACGTTTCTTCTATTTTTTCGAGCATGTTGTTCAGCAGGGTTTTATATCCACCCCGGGCATTAACCGGAACGGAGGGATCTATATTTAGGTACACACTGAGAACAGGGGAACCATCTCGGGCTGTTCTTTCCTTCAGAGCTTTAAGTGTTTGAGGTTCAAAAATTTTCATAGGATACCTCCTTGTTAGTTTACAGGTATTTTATGAATAAACTTTTTAACAGTGGAATGATCCACACGAGAAATGGAGCCAGTATTAGAGCCGGTAGGAGATTTCCAACCCTTACCTCTTTCAAGTTAAGTAGCCGAATGCCAATTGCAACTATGAGGAGCCCACCCACGGAAGACATTTCATTTATCATAGGTTCGGACATGAAGGAGTGAATCCACGCAGCAGCCAGAGTAATACTCCCCTGAAAGACAAGAATAGTTACAATAGAAAAAAACACTCCCCATCCAAGCGCAGTAGCAAGTCCAAGGGAAGCGAAACCATCCAATGTTGATTTTACAGCAAGTAAAGTAAAGTTTCCACTAATGCCATCCTGAATTGAACCCAAAATTGCCATAGGGCCAACACAGAAAAGGATACTCGATGCCACAAATCCTTCCACAAAACGCTGATGTTTTTCGAGCGATAGAGCTTTTTGGAGTTTAGAGCCAATATTGTTTAATTTGTCTTCAATGTTTATATATTCACCCAAAATTCCTCCGGAAAGAATAGATCCTAGCAGAATGAGGATATTTTGCGTTTTAAAGGCCATTTGAAATCCGATAAGAAGGGTTATTATACCTAAACTGTCGAATACAGTTTTTCGAACCTCACTTTTCAATTTTCCTCCAATTGCAATTCCAAGAACGCTGCCAGCGGATACAGCCCCAACATTGATCAGTGTTCCCACCATTTTTGCCTCCATTATTTGGCATGAAATTTAGATTGGATTTTAAGTTTACTTCCATTCTTTGCTTTTTTGAAAATTAAATCTTTACTGTTGACTTGTTGTTTTCAAATTGATACTAAATGAATGACTATTCATTCATTGAGGAGATGATTAATGAAAAACAACAAAAAGGGGGATAAATACGACTTAATACTGGATGCAGCCATCCGGGTCTTTGCAAAAAAAGGATTTTATCAATCAAGGGTTACAGATGTTGCTAAAGAAGCAGGTGTTGCTGACGGCACCATATACCTTTATTTTAAAAATAAAGATGATTTGCTCATTTCTATATTCGAAGAGAAAATTCGAGAAGCTATAGAAATATTTAAAAGGGAACTTAGGGAAATTACAGGGGCCAAGGAAAAATTTGCTAAATTCATAGAAATTCATCTTAGTCTGTTTCAGGCAAACCCGGATCTTGCAGCCGTTTTACAAGTGGAACTTAGACAAAGTAGCAGGTTTATGAAGCAGTACAAAAAAGAAGAGTTAAAAAGATTTCTGGATTTGATAGGGGAAATTATAGAACAGGGCCAGGATGAAGGGGTTTTTAGAAGGGACATACCGGTAGGGCTTGCTAAAAGATTTGTTTTTGGGGCTTTGGATGAAATCATTTCCACCTGGGTTACCGCGGGATTTAAATACGATCTCAGAAGTTATGTTCAGCCCGTTTGTCGGCTTTTTATGAATGGTTTCGCTGGAAAGGAAGAAAGTATTGTTAAGGATACAAAAATAGGAGGCGTAAGTCATGAAATTGCTGGTTGATGAGAGGGACGCCAAGTTTGTTTTATACGAGCAGCTAAATGTGGAAGAACTTTGTACTCATTCGAAATATCAGGATTTCTCCAGGGAAATGTTCGACATGGCCATTGCGGAAGCTGAAAAACTGGCATGGAACGAATTTTACCCCACCAATCGTATTGGAGATACGGAGGGTTGTAGGTTCGAAAATGGGGAGGTTAAGGTCCCCAGCGCTTTCCATAGAGCTTACAAGCATTATTGTGAAGGCGGCTGGCTTGCTATGTCAGATCCCCCAGAGGTAGGTGGTCAAGGTTTCCCATTTGTAATTTCCAATTGTTGTATTGAATTTCTAGCAGCTGCCAACTGGTCATTACTAATGTACCCGGGTCTTACTCACGGTGCTGCGAGACTTCTCTACAAATACGGGACCCCTGAACTTCAGGAAAAGTACATGTACAAAATGTTTTCAGGTGAATGGGGTGGAACAATGTGCCTCACCGAACCCAACGCAGGTAGCGATGTGGGAGCTTTAAGAACAAAGGCTTATCGTAACGGTGATGGCACTTATCGGATTGAGGGTCAAAAGATATTTATTTCTTCGGGTATGCATGATCTCACAGAAAATATTGTTCACATGGTGCTTGCTAGAATAGAAGGTGCACCTCCTGGAACCAAGGGAATTTCAATCTTTTTGGTGCCTCGTCTTAGAGTCGAATCCGATGGTAGCCTTGTTGATAACGATGTTGTTTGCCTTGGTATTGAAGAAAAACTTGGAATACACGGTTCCGCCACTACCGTTCTGAGTTTTGGTGAAAATGGTAATTGTATTGGCTACCTCATGGGCGAAGAAAATAAAGGTATGCGCATAATGTTTGACATGATGAATGAAGCCCGCCTCTTTGTTGGTATGCAGGGCCTGGCCCACGCAAGTACTGCCTACCTTCATGCCCTTCAGTATTCCAAGGAACGATTTCAAGGTGCTCCAATTGAAAAAATGAAAGATCCCTATGCTCCAAG
>JALXAE010000060.1 GCA_026992355.1 Syntrophobacterales bacterium
TGTATTAAAAAATAAATCAAATACATCGGAACTTCGGGTTGGAATCCATACCTGCAAAATTTCTATTAAAAGGCTTACGGAAATACCCAATGCAAATGTGAGCAAAACAGCGTGCTTGCTGAGGCCGAAACCGGCCTTGGAAAAGGTGAATGTGCAAACAAAACCCAAGGGAACAAACCCAAGCAGATTGAGTAGTGCGTCTTGCAAAAAACCATCATTCTTTGTCGTTCTTTGCCAATCACCCATTAAAAACCTCTTTTTGATTACATGCATACTGGAAGGAATTTCAAGATGGGCACATGCGGTTCCATGATCAGCAATTTTACCAAAGAGTTTTTCATCAAACAGATATAAAATTACCGGTCTTTCTTTCTCGGCAAACAGGAAGTTCCGGTTCCTCTGCCAGGATCTGAAATGGGCCTGGATTTGGTTGTTTACAAGTGCGTGGTCAAAAATTGCCAACCCATAGATTGTGCCCTGCCAGGAATGTCTACCATCAGCGCCGTTTCCAAGAATAAGCATTGTCTCTGTATCTTGAGGAATGATAAGTCTTAAGTTCTTTATTGTCTTTACGTGTTTTCCGTCAAGGTAAATACTTGTTCCTTCCTGGTCCGAGTTTATTGTCAAAAATCTAATGTCTTGGGATCCGGGATTAAGATTTACTGATATTCTCGGGGTCTTGCGGCTGTGGTCATAGTCATTGCCGTTCATGACAATAATCCAGGAATGCCATTGGGCCACTATGAACTGCCGGTTGTCGTCCCCGTTATGGAACATCAAAAGGCATCCAAAACGGCCCAGCTTAGAAAGCCTAGGTTTAAATGCGATCTCAATAGCAAATGAATTGAATAATAGTTTTCTAGGTAGTCTAAGGAAATTAGTATAGGCAATTCCATGCATACCAAAACGGATACCATCAGGATTCGAAACAAAGGTGGCGTTGTTACTGAAATCATAGCCTTTTGGTCTTAATCCGAAAAAAAGTGTGATGGCTAGCACTGCCAAAGCCAGTATGACCAGCTGTCTGAAAGAAAGGTGAGGTTGAGGGAACGAGTTTAGCAAGGTTTAGGAATCTTACGAGTTTGGCAGCTTTAACTGTAACTTCACCTTAAGGATACCAACATAAAACGTGTCTTGCGCCCCAAGATATCCCGGATATTCTGTCTCTATTTCAGTTTCTTGGCAATAAGGGATGTCCGAGTTTTTACGAGACTGTCAATTTTAGGTTGCCAAAGTTAATTCTGGACATTATAATGACTATATTTTCTACTTCTATTTGGAGGTCAAAATGTCTAACATAGAGGACTATGTTCCGGTGACCAAGGCCAAAAGTCAGCTCTTGGATCTTGTCAGAAAAATTGCTGATTCAGACGACGCTATTGCTCTGACAAAAAATGGCGTCCCTCAGGTCGTGCTTCTGAGCATGAAAAAGTTTCAAGGGCTCCTTGAGACCCTGGATATCCTATCTGATGAGAAAGCTATGAGGTCGATCAGAAAATCGATCAAGGAGGCAAAACAAGGCAAGTGGATTGATTGGGATGAGGTTTTTGAGAAATGAAAACCTATTCAATTCGCTTCACGCCAGAAGCGGCACGATTGTTGTCAACACTCCACCCGGACAACAAGAAACTGATTAAGGCTGCTCTCCAGGATCTGAAAGAAAATCCTTACCTGGGGAATGAATTACAGGAAGAGCTGGTCAACTACCGATCACTCAAACCAAAAAGGTATCGAGTCATCTACAGCGTTGATGATGAGAGTAGGATCGTCGATATTCTTTATGTTGGTCACAGACGAGATGTTTACGAAAACTTCCGGTTGTTATTACATAAAATGACCGAATAATGAGATGTCACAATCAAGATTGACGGCTTTCAGACCATAGCCGTCAAGAGGCTTTCCATTCGACTTTATGCTTTATCAAACGCTTGTCCTTTGTATGCCACATCCTTTTCCCTGCTTTTCTTCCCCTGCGTGTTCCTAGCGGTAAAAATCCATGTTTGACTATGGTCGTTTACTATGGTAATTTGTTTTTTTATATATTTCACAATATGTATGAAGAGGCTCTTATGGAAAACGAGGTAATTACGATTTCAAAATTTAAGGCTACTTGTTTAGCCCTGCTCGATAGGGTTAAAAGGACTGGGCAACCAATATTAGTTACAAAAAGGGGGGAACCGATTGCATTGATAAGTCCACCTCCTGAACCGGTAAAACCTCCTTCTTGGATTGGGTCCTTTCAGGATAAGGGGAAAATTGTTGGGGACGTGCTATCCCCTGTACTACATGAATCTGAGTGGG
>JALXAE010000061.1 GCA_026992355.1 Syntrophobacterales bacterium
AGGTCTGCTCTAGAAGAGAAATTGAGTTCGTGTACTGTTGGAAACGGTAGGTTTCTCTCTCTGTCTGTCTATAAAGGACTTTCCAGAGCAAAACGCAATAAGCAAGTCGTTCATATTGATGATATAAACACCGATTATTTTTCCATGTCCTCTAGACTTGCTGTTCCTAGACTGCTTCCTGAAGAGCGTACAACGTCTTTTAAGGAAATAGATTTGCATATATCTGGAAGTATAGCCATTCAGGAAGCAGGCAGATGCTTCAATTGTGGCATCTGCAATGAATGTGACAACTGCAGACTCTTTTGTCCAGATATTTCGATAAAAAGAGACCAGGAAAAAAGATTTGTGGATTATGAATATTGCAAGGGCTGTGGTGTATGCGTAGCTGAATGCCCTAGATGCGCCATGAGTCTTATTGAGGAGTCTTTACAATGAAAAAGGTAATTGAAGGAAGCCATGCTGTTTCCGAAGCCGTTAGGCTTGTGAAGGCTGAAGTAATATCGGCATATCCAATAACTCCCCAAACTCATATAGTAGAGCTTCTGTCAGAGTATTGCGCCACAGGAGTAATGAAAGCCAGGTTTCTAAGGGTTGAAAGTGAACATTCTGCCCTGGCTGCTCTTATTGGTGCGTCCACTGCAGGAGCCAGAACCTTTACCGCTACCTCTTCTCAGGGGTTGGCTTATATGCATGAATTGATTCACTGGACAGCTGGTGCCAGGTTACCGATTGTTATGGCCGTGGTGAATAGAGCCCTGGCACCTGGATGGAACATCTGGACTGAGCAAACGGATACTCTGTCTCAGAGAGATACTGGATGGTTGCAGTTTTACTGTGAAGATGGTCAAGAAGCACTTGATACAACAGTTATGGCTTACAAGTTGGCAGAACAGGTCAATCTTCCTGTGATGGTTGTACTGGACGCTTTCTTTCTTTCCCATACCTATGAACCCGTTGACATTCCAGATCCGGATCAAGTGGATTCTTTCTTGCCTCCTTTTGAACCAAAATTTCAGTTGGACCCTCTCAATCCCTGCGCTTTTAATCAGTTGTCGCCTCCTAATGTTTATATGGAAATGAGGTATTCCATGCACGAGTCTTCCCTTTATGCCCTTCGTGCCTATCAGGACATAGAAAAGGAGTTTCAGGATATTTTTGGAAGGGCCTATGGTGTAGTTGAAGCCGTGATGTGTGATGATGCCGAAATTATAATGGTAACAAGTGGAACGGTAACGAGCACTTGCAGACTACTCATTGAGGAACTTAGAGCATCAGGGGAAAGGGTCGGCCTTTTAAAAATTAAGGTATTTCGTCCTTTCCCGGCAGAGCAAGTAATAGATGCTTTGAGGAATGCTAAAAAAATATGTGTAATCGATCGAAATATATCTTTCGGTTCCATGGGCATTTTTGCTCAGGAAATAAGAGCATCATTTTGTAACGAGTCTTTGAAACCGCAAATTTTTGGGTTTATAGCAGGTCTTGGCGGTAGAGACATCACCGTTGATACTTTAAAGGAAATTTATTTTACGGCCAAAGAAAATGAACATCCAGAGCGTCC
The DNA here is from genome assembly GCA_026992355.1 of Syntrophobacterales bacterium. GTDB lineage: Bacteria > Desulfobacterota > Syntrophobacteria > Syntrophobacterales > Thermodesulforhabdaceae > JALXAE01. Next base: position 1,559 of record JALXAE010000061.1, read on the forward strand.
TGACATCTGGGTGAATTTGAACACAGAGGTGCTTTCATGAGTTATGAATTTCTTGAAAGAGAGGGCATGTATTCTGGTCATGTGGCCTGCCCTGGTTGCGGGGCAGCCATAGCTATGAGGTTTCTATTAAAGGCTTTGGGAGAGAAGACGGTTTTAGTTATTCCCGCATGTTGTTGGTCTATAATTGCCGGACCCTATCCTCAATCTGCCTTGAGAGTGCCGGTACTTCATACGGCCTTTGAAACAGGGGGAGCTGTATCGAGCGGTATCAGAGCTGCCCTGGACGTGAAGGGTGATACTGAAACGGTAGTTGTTACTTGGGCGGGTGATGGAGGAACCTTTGACATAGGCTTTCAAGCTCTGAGTGGTGCAGTTGAAAGAAATGAGGACATCTTCTACGTGTGTTACGATAATGAAGCTTATATGAACACCGGGGTTCAGAGGAGTTCATCAACTCCCTATGGAGCATGGACAACGACCACACCTGCTACCGACTGGAAGAAAATGCGCAAGAAAAACATAGTTGAAATTCTGGCAGCTCATCGCATTCCCTATGTAGCTACGGCGAGTATAGCATTTCCCGAAGACTTTATGAGAAAAGTAAAGAAAGCCCGAGCCATAAAAGGATCAAGATTTCTTCATGTTTACGCCAGTTGCCCAACTGGCTGGCGTATTCCCTCTGAGATGGCCGTTAAAATAGCCAGAATGGCTGTTCAGACAAACATCTTTCCCCTTTATGAGGTAGAAAATGGAACAAAATATACCATTAACTACCGTTCCAAAGGATATCTGGTGAAGGAGTACTTTAGACTTCAGGGACGCTTCAAACATCTTACCGAAAAAGACCTTGAGCAAATCCAAGAGATGATAGACGAAGATTGGAAGTTATTACTCCAAAAAGCCGGAATTACTTCAATTAGCGAAATGTAGGTATTTTTTTGGGTGATTGACAGAAATGTCTTTATTTCCGGAGGGGTAATTAGCTGGTCGGGGCGAGAGGATTTGAACCTCCGACCCCCTGCTCCCAAGGCAGGTGCGCTCACCAGACTGCGCTACGCCCCGCACAAACCGGGATCTTCCTATCACAGAAAATTCATTATTGCAAGCGATAGAGAAGGGGGACGGGAATTTTCTCCTTGTTCCATCAAAATCATAGTGTTTGGTCGAGTGTATTCGGTGGAAAAGGCTTTCTTATTTAGCTATGACTTCTCAGAAGTCTGGTAGGCTTTTTCGTTTATATCTTCCATTTATATACGATGAAATCAAATAGACCACTTTGCAAACAGCCTTCTTTGGAGAAAAATTTCTATAACCTGATATATTTCCCCCCATTTTTCCTTGTTTATCACTTCGTTCAATGAACGCCAGAGTGTCTCTAAATAATACATTATTTGGATAAAAATTCTGGATGTTTAACAAACAAAAAGCAAAAGGCTGCAATTATTAGTCCGTGGGTAATGTCACCCTTTTGAATCATATCCGGGATTCTTTTTAAGGGCACGGTTATTACCTCGATGTCCTCCAGTTCATCTAGATTTTGACCTGACTTCTTTTTTGCGTTTCTCCCGAAAAAGGTGTAACATTTGTTTGTTTGGATTGCCGGATTTGGATGGACTGTGCCTAATAAGGTTAATTCGTCAACGGCAAAACCCGTCTCTTCCAATAATTCTCTTTTTGCACTTTCGATAGGCGTGTCTTCCGGATCTATAACTCCTCCAGGGAGTTCAACAGTGAAGTTTCTTATTCCATGACGATATTGTTTTACCATCACGACTTCCTGCTGGTCTGTAAGGGCGATTACGTTTACCCAGTCTGACAGACATAGAGAATAAACGGTGTATTTACGCTCGTTTTTGGGCATTAAAACCGTGTCCTTTCTTACTCTGAAGATTCCACCACAATCTTCTGTTTCAGAAGATAGAATGTTCCATGGTTTTTGATACACTTGGTTTCTCCTTTCAAACTTCAGAATTCTTAACAAGTTCAGGCAGAATATCACCTGCTCTACCGAGCAACACTGTTTGATACATCTGACTCCTGGGTGTTCGTTCAATGTTTACTTCAATTACATGAGCACCTGCGGCTCGAGCAACGGCACCAAAGGATGCAGCCGGCTCAACCACACCGGATGTTCCTACAATTAAGAGAACTTCTGCATGTTCCAGTGCATTTATTGAACGATTCAAAATGGTGGTATCCAGGGTTTCTCCAAACCACACAACATCTGGCCGTAACAATCCTCCACACTTTTCGCAGAGGGGTGGGATTTCACAATCTATCCTACTATCCATGAACTTGTCGCCACATTGAATGCATCTAGATCTCCATAGATTGCCATGAATTTCTAACACGTTTCTGCTACCAGCTTTGGAATGAAGGCCGTCGACATTTTGGGTTATAAGGGTAAATTCAGGCGTGTGTTTTTCCAATTCCACAAGAGCATAGTGTGCTCGATTGGGAAAGCACGAGGATATGAGCTTTCTCCTCCACAGATAAAACTCCCAGACCAACTTCGGGTTGCTTTTGAAGGCTTGAGGTGTAGCCAGTTCCATAACATTGTACGATTTCCACAGACCATCTTTTCCTCTGAAAGTGGGAACGCCTGACTCCGCAGAAATACCGGCTCCTGTAAGAACAACGACTGATCTTGCACAAGAGACGATTTTTCTGGCTTCTTTTAGCGCTTGTTGAATTTCATTACTTTGTGTTTCAGTCATCAGAATAAACCTTTTTCATGGAGTTTTAAGATTGTTTCTTCCCATTTTAGACCTTTTGCGTTGAAGCCAACCTTTCCATAAACCATGTTTGCTTCAAGCACGTAGTAGGATCCATTACATTCCAGAATGTCCAAACCCACTTCGTCGAATCCACACTTTTTTGCAACACTTAGGGCAAACTCAAGGGCATCGTCGGGGATTTCTTCGAGGCTAATTTTAGCTCCTTGGGCTACATTGTGCCTAAAGTCTCCACATTTACCGATTCTCCAATACGCGTGAACAATGTTGCCCCCGAAGATTACCACTCTAAGATCCCTGTCCGATTTGATGTATTCCTGTATGTAGGCAGGTCGATATTCATCAAGATATTGGTGAAGCTTTGCGTCGCTGTTTATCAAGAAGACCTCTTTCCCCTGTGAACCTCCCACAGCTTGCTTTGCTATAAATGGATAGGAAAAATCATTCTTTATGCGACGGAATCTATCAGATCCATAGTATATCCTGGTTTTTGGGTGTGGAATACCGAGCCATTGGAAAAGGAGAGTTTGCCTGATTTTATTTCCCATAAAGGGATAAAAATTGCGAGGAAAGACTTTTTTTCCCATGGATTCAAAAAGGCGATAGTATAAAGCAGTCGGATAGAAAACTTCTCGAGCCTCTCTTATAGTGTCTTTCTCCTGAGGGGAATAGTCTTCGAAGTTGGTTTTTACTCCCAACAAAGTAATATCCTTGCAAAATCTTAAGTGTTTTCCCAGTGCAACTCGTTTACTTTCTGGAAAACCTTTTTGCAATGCTATGTCCTTCTGGAGTTAATATAATCCCGGGAAGGTTTTTTCTTTTTCTTACGGTAATGATCCATCCGTTTTTCTCAAGTTTTCTTGCAGCTCTTTCTAATGTCACCATGGCCGACTGAAAACGGCCTGTTCCCATTTCTTCCTTGAGCCTTTCCACAGGTGGAGATGCGGGCACTTGAGGGTGGTAAAAGAGCTCTGCAACTATTTCGTGGAAGTAAGCGTCAACACCTATGGGTTTTCTTGCACGGATTACTTTTTGTCTCGACGTTGAATACATGCTTAGTTGTATATCACCGTCAGGATCAAACAGGTTTATGAGGACTGGCCACTCCACATATTCAGTTATCTCGTTAGCAATCTTATTCCTTAAAAGTTCCGCTTCCCTTAAGGACTTACATTGTCCAAACAAAAAATGTAGAGACTCTTCATAGACCAAAACAATCCATTTTACATAACCCATCTCTTCTAACAGACGGGACACATTAGAAAGTTTTTCTTCTATTGACGCTGGGGTAAGAGTTGTAAAGGAGATTTTCCTTTCAAATTTGCCTGTTACCCGATAAACAGGAATGGCTTTACGAAAAATAGACCTTCGTCTGTAAGCGCTTGACAAAATTATTTTATGAAGTTGAGGGATTTCCTCTTGGTTCAAGGTTCCTCTTCCAATGCCTCTTTTAGCTTTTTTATGGCTTCCTCAAAGTCGTTAATCAAAGAGGGTGCTAGAGTTATTCCTTTTTTTGATGGTTTATACTCACCGTCGTCTGCTTTGTAATAAACTCTAACATCAAAATATTTCTTTCCTCTGAAAGAGGTAATACTTGCTCGAACTTCCTCAAGGGCATTTTTCTGAAAGGAATAAATTACTTTTTGATCCTCTGCCATGTTTAAATTCTCCTAAAGATTATTTTATTTTACACGCTTCGTATACTGCATCAAGGGCACGTTGTAATCCCATAGTGGGTATCCACCCACAACCGCTTGCAGGTCTTATATGCCACCGATTTTCTTTTTTTCGTATTTCAATCCAAAAATCTTGAACAAAGTTATCTTCCACAACCACTGCTCTAAGTAAGGCTCTGTTTTGGTCAGGGTCAAAAATGTAGTCCTTGAAGTCTACCACCACATCATTTCTGACTGGATAAGGCTTGAATCGACGAGGCTCAAATTTTTCTATATAGTAGGTTTTCATCTCTCGGTATGTTATGGCGTTTTCATAACAATGGGATTCCTTTTTCAGAGTAAGCCGATAAAAGAAAGTTTTGCCTTCGTCAATCCACTTTTTTCCATATTTAGTTAAAAAATTTTCCGGTGGGACCTTTTCAAGTAGAACCTTAAAGCCTGTATCTTCTGTCTGGTTCATTACCCACTCAGCATAGTGAAAATCATCGGTTACTATCCACAATAGGCCACCACGTTCTAAACAATTGTTGAGACGTTTTAAAAAACGGTTTCCAAATAGCCTATGTTTTTCGTGTTTTTCTTTTGGCCAGGGACAGGGGAAAAGGCTGTAAATTTCCTTGAAACATAGCGGTTCAAAAAGTCTGAAGACTGCCCATCTGGCATCGGCCTTAATGATTCTAACGTTGTCTAGCTTAAGGCGGGCAATTCTTCTTAAAGCTCTCCATACGGATTGCCATTCCTTTTCAAGCCCTACGTAATTCACTCCGGGGTTTTGTAAAGCTCTATTTGCCAGGTATTCCCCGTTTCCAAAACCGATCTCTAGAATCAAGGGTCTGGTTGTGGAAAAACTGAAGTGCAGGTTGAGAGGTCTTTCTGATCTTCTCCAGTCGATTAAGGGTTCCAGGGAAATGTACCTCGTTTTCACAGACACCTCATTATCGATGACACAAAAAAAGGCTAACCTTTTCGGTTAGCCTTGTCTTTTCTTTCTGGAGGCGGCAGCCGGATTCGAACCGGCGAATAACGGTTTTGCAGACCGCTCCCTTACCACTTGGGTATGCCGCCTACCTGTGTTTTGTGTAATCTATGAGAAATGTTTTGTCAAGAGCCCAAAGAAAGCCTAACCTTAGAACGTAATTACCTTGTCAGCTTCAGCCATTAGTTCGTAAAGATCAGCCATCCAGCCAATCGGACAGGTACTTGATCCCTCCAGACCGTGGGATTTTGCGCACACACCTCAGACAAAGAAATCGCCTTGAAATTTATTAATTTCTCCCATCACGTCAAACTCTTCTGTGCCCGCCTGCTCAAAAAGGACACCCTTTCCTAGCATGAAAACACTAACTTCATCGCCCTTCTCAACAGCGATGTTAGCCAGGCGCATTGCATTATATATGGTTTCTCCATCATTCGTAGAAATGATGAACAAAAGCCTCATGGTTAAAATCTCCTGTTTTCTATTAGCAATTAAATTTCAAAACCAAAGAAATTTGAGATTAGATAGCCCAGACGTTTTCTTAAAACAGAGTATGAGAAGTGTCTTAAAGCCACATCGTAGTTATGATCCACCATCCGTTGACATCTGTCGGGATTTTGAAGGATTTCTCGAACTTCTTCCACGACTTTCTCAGTGAGATAGCCGTCCATTACCACGAAATCAAAACCCAATGGTTCAATATCTCGTATGAAGACATCATACCTGTTTACAAGTATTGGTTTCTTAAAATAAATAGCCTCTAAAAGGGCGTTCCCAAATCCTTCATAGAGACTGGGATAAGTAACGAAATCTGCATGGGGATACACATCCCATAGAGAATACCTTTTTTCGCCATTTGGTCCAACGCCCCTACGATCGCTAACAAATGTATCGACTATTTTCATGTCAACATTGTGATCCTTTGCATATTCTTGAAGAAACCTGGCGTACTCGTAACCTTCGTCTCCAGCAGGGTGCGTCACAACGAGTTTACATTTGGGATCCCCAAGTTCATGAACCAGTTCGATAGCGAATTCAATTCCCTTCCGCCTTACAATTCTCGTTGGCTGAAGAATTATTTTATCATCTTCTTCAAGGCCTATTTCCTCGCGAAAGTCTTTTATAAAATCCCAATCAATTTCAGGTTCATGCTCAAAATCCAGAACATTCGGAATTACCGTGGATGAAATCCCGGTTCTCAAAGCCAACTCTTCTTGGGCAATTGAGTTAATTACCACATGCAAAACGTTTGGAAGCTTGGGCGGAAAAGCCATCTGAATGTAATCCTGGACTGCGTTTACTGAAAACCTGGTTCTCTCCCAATAAAAATCATGGTGATGAGCGATGGTGGGTATAGCTGTTTCGGCTAAAAGTTCGGTAATGGCAAGAGCAAGAGGAACGTGCATTGGAAGACTTAAAGCGTTTTGGATGATTAAAAGGTCTAGATCGAATTTTGCAATAAATTCATAAAGCTTTACCTTGAGGTAATCTCTAAGGGCATGAATTCTTCCCGTCACGTATGGGGATCTTACCTGCTTCCCAAAAATTCTGTCGTTTATCCATTTATTTTCTTCATGGTCGAAGAAAGCTTCCGGGACTTCCATGCTTATTGAAGCATGTCGATCCAACACACCTGCAAACCAGTACGATATATGCTGATGGTCCCATAAAAGCTGTGCCCATTTGGCAGACTCCAAGGAAACCCCATCAGTACCGGCGAATCTGGTAGAAACAAAACCTATATTTTTTCCCATACCCATACCCTCCACTTTTAATATTCGGAGTATCTATTTTACAATTTGAAAAAAATCTGTAAAGCAAGTGCTTTCGAGGAATAGATATATGAAAGAGGTTAAAGCATTTTCTAGTAAAAAAGATTTGCTAGATTTCATTAACTCTGACCCAGCGTTGGTCAAAGTTACCCGTGAGTACCCTTTTAGAGTAACGAGCCATCTATTCCACTACATTGATGGTCCAGGTAGCCCGATATGGCGTCAGTTTGTTCCGTCCAGTGAAGAACTTCTAGAAGATGATGGTCTGGACGACCCTCTTGGGGAAGAACATCTTTCGCCGGCAACGAATTTAATCCATAGGTACCAAGATAGAGTCCTGTGGCTTGTAACCTCTGCCTGTGCCGCTTTCTGCCGTTTTTGCACTCGTAAGAGAATATGGAATCGCCGAATTGTAACGAATAACTCCGTAATTAATGAAGCTGTGAACTACATTGCAGCACATGGAAAGGTACGAGATGTTATTTTGTCAGGAGGGGATTCTTTTCTTATACCTGCAAAAAAATTGGAAGAGATTTTAAAAGGGCTTCGGAATATAAAGCATGTGGCTATTATTCGGATGGGTACCAGGCTTCCCATTGTTCATCCTAAAGGGGTCACGACAGACAAACTAATATTACTTCAGAAGTATCAACCCATCTTTGTCATGTTGCACGTTAATCATCCTGTAGAACTATCACCGGAGACCGTTCGGCTTATTAATCACATGGCGGACTTGGGGATTCCTATGGCAAGCCAGACGGTTTTATTGAAAGGTGTCAATGACAGTTTCGAGGTCTTGAAAGAACTTTTCCTTTCATTGTTGTCACTGAGGGTCAGACCGTATTATTTGCTTCAAATGGATGTTGTTAAGGGTACTTATCACTTCAGAGTGCCTCTTTCGAAAGGCTTGCAAATAATGATGAATTTAAGACACAACCTTTCTGGCCTTGCCATGCCTCATTATATGTTAGATTTGCCTGGAGGAGGAGGTAAAATTGAGCTAACTCCATCCTTTGTTGTTAAAATAGATGATGAAAAAATATTTTTCAAAGACAGGAGCGGAAAAATTTCATGGTATCCTCTGGTTGATGATGAGTCCGATAAGGTGAAGTCAGTTTTGGGTGTGAATCTCTGAACATAGAGCTAGAGTAAAAACATGAGCGCTAAGCCCTACAGGGACTATAAAAGTTTTCTTATCAAAAAGTTTGGATGCAAGGTTCATAAGGTTACGGTGGATGCTGGTATGACCTGTCCTAATAGAGATGGCACTGTTGGTTTTGGTGGGTGCATTTATTGTAATTCCCGAGGCTCTGGTACAGGGGCATTTGCTAAGGGCATTCCACTAAACCGCCAGATAACCGATGCAATTGGATATTTAAGAAAGAGATATAAAGCAGAAAAGTTTTTAGCCTACTTCCAGTCATTTTCGAACACTTATGCCCCCCTGGGCCGTTTAAAGCAGTTATACGAGGAAGCTATATCGGTAGATGATGTTATAGGACTCACAATAGGTACCCGCCCCGATTGTATAAACGAAGAAGTACTTCAGTATCTCGAATGGGTTGCAAATAAGTGGTACGTATCTCTGGAATACGGTCTTCAATCCGCTCACGACAAAACATTAAAACTTATTAACCGAGGTCATGGGGTTAAAGAATTTGTGGCTGCTGTGGAACTTACAAGAAACAGAAATATCGACATATGCGTCCATGTCATATTGGGACTTCCTGGAGAGACGGAAGATGATATGTTAGAGACAGCAAAATTTCTTTCTGAATTGGATATCCAGGCAGTTAAGATCCATCTGCTTTATGTGGTAAAAAACACTGTTCTAGAAAAGTGGTATCGAGAGGGAAAATATAGGTGTCTTACAAGAGAAGAATACACACGAATCGTTTCCAGATTTATTGCTTTCCTGCGACCTGACATTGTAATACAGCGAATTACGGGAGACCCCCACCGTAATGAACTGGTTGCTCCTCTATGGTCTCTTGAGAAGCAGCGGAATATCCAAGAAGTAATTAATTATATGGAAAAAAATAGTTTGAAACAGGGATCTTTGTTGGGATTTACCCGTTAACTGTGCCTAAAAACCTGTACTTTTGATTTTGTACTGCTGAACTGATGTGTTTTGAGTGATTTGAGCTTGAGCAATTAGTCGACCATTATTCTATACTATTTGTTCCAAGACTTTTCTTGACGATTAATGTTTCACTTTGTATGAAGCTCATTAATAAAAACATGATAAATTAAGTCGTAAGCACATTCGATAAAAATATATGAACAATGGAGATAGACGTTATGGAGAGTGTTCATCGGTTCAACAAACGTTCTAAAGGATTCACCTTGATTGAACTTCTGATTGTAATGATAATTCTTGGACTCTTGGCAGCGCTGGTGGGGCCCAAATTGTTCAAGAAGGTTGGAACATCGAAGCAGAAAGCTGCCAAAGCACAAATTTCTCTTTTTGAGTCAGCTTTGGATGCCTACAGGTTAGACGTTGGCAAATATCCATCAACAGAAGAAGGTCTGGAAGCACTCAGGAAAAATCCAGGATACAAAACATGGGATGGGCCATATTTACCCAAGGAAATTCCCAAAGATCCATGGGGAAGGGATTATATATATAAATGTCCTGGAGAACATGGAGATTACGATATTTACTCCCTGGGAGCTGATGGAAAGGAAGGCGGTGAAGGCGAGAATGCCGACATTGTTAACTGGAAATAAAGAGGTGCGATTTTAAGATGGACCTGATTCTTACTGAAGAAAAGCAAAGGCAATTGATAGAATTGATAAAAAGGGAACTCATTGCAAACGGTGCCGAGCATGTTGTGCTTGTAGATTCTGCCGGCTCTTTGATAGTTGAAACCGGTAACTATCCTCTGGAAAATGTACTGCCACTGGCGGCTCTTTCGGCTGCCAATTTCGGGGCTACCGCTGAAATAGCAAAGCTGGTCGGTGAGGAGGATTTTACTCTGTTATTTCATAAAGGTGAGAAGCGTAATATTCATTTTAGTAAGGTGGGAAAGGACTATATTCTCATAGTGCTATTTGATAAAACGGTTTCCTTGGGGCTTATCCGCTTGAAGACTTCAAAAGCGGCGGAAGAGATACTGAAAATCATGGAAGAGTAGTAGAGGCAATAAGGTGGCACTTATAAATCTTGCTCAGAAAGAATTACAGGTAAAGATTGTGTATTATGGTCCTGCCAGGAGCGGCAAAACCGCAAATTTAACTTATATTTACAAACACATGAGCAAACAGATTGCCGGCAAGATGGTAACAATAGATACCAAGGGTGACAGGACACTATTTTTTGACTTTCTGCCAGTGAATATAGGGAAAATCAAGGGGTTATCAATAAGAGTTCAACTTTACACTGTTCCCGGTCAAGTAATGTATAATGCAACGCGCCGTTTGGTACTACGTGGTGTAGATGGGGTAGCTTTTATTGCTGATTCTCTCAGGGTTCAGCGGCAAAAAAATATAGATAGCCTACGAGACCTTGACGAAAATTTAAGGTTCTACAATCTGGATGTTAAATCCATTCCAATAGTACTTCAATACAATAAACGTGACTTAGCTAAGGCTGGAGTGCCACTACTCTCCATAGAAGAAATGGATGCTGATTTGAACTCAGATTTGCAAGCACCTTTCTTTGAGGCCAGTGCGGTTCTTGGAAAGGGTGTTTTTGAAACCCTTAAAGAGATTACTAAGCGGACAATTAGAAGTGTGGCCAAAAAATTAATGAAATGAGGGGGTATTGGATGCCTGCTAATGATGGCAAAGAACAAAAAAAGAGGGAAGACATAAAGGATTTTGCTGTAGACTCAGATGAAATCCTAAAAAGTTCAACCGACGAAGAGTTGGATTTTGAGGATTTCACAAAAACAATAGACGAAAGAATAGACTTGCTTTTTAGACCATCTGAAGAAGTGGACGAAACAGAAATAATTGAACCCCTCAGGCAGGAAGAAAAGGAAAAGGAAACAATAGAGACTACAACATCTGTTGATATCGTGGATCAAAAGAGCTCTCTCCATGAAAAAGACGAGACAGATCTTAATCTCGGACTAAATCTGGAAATTTTGCAGAAACAGCGCAATGATAAAACTACAGATGAAGATGAAAAAACTTCCGGAGTAACGAAACTTTTGGAGAAGGTTCACATCGCCTATTTGGATCTAGATTGGGAATTTTCCAAAGAAAATGTTCGCAAACTGCAGAAAGCTCTTAGTGCTTTAAAATCGGAGATGGAAATATCTCCTGGTGCCGATAAACTCTTCCACGTGGCGAAAGAATTACTAAGGCTCTTTTTAGAAGATGATAGCACTGTTTCTTATGCGAGTATGAATTTGCTACGAGAATCTCTGAACATGCTCCTAAAAATAATACAAAAGCCCCCTAAGGGTGATGAACTGGAGTCTATTGATACTATTATTAAACGATTTAATAGATTGGTAGCTCAATTTGAGGTGAAGCCCCTTGAGGAAGAGCCTGTGAAAATGGATGATGTGGTTGCAGATGTTCGTATCCACGAGGGTGAGGAAGCTGATAAGGTTGAAAGGATCGCTGACGTCCAGATCCAGCAGGAAACTCAAACGACAAGTGTATCATCGTTAGAGGCAGAGGAGGAATTGGAATTAGAAAAGTTGGAGCAAATGCTGGACAAAGATCAAACTGGAGTTTCTGAGAACATTTCTGAGATCATATCAAAAGTCGAAAGGACTTTGTCTCTTTTACAGCAAATACGTTCTGCTGTAGACAAAGAAAACAGGTTGTTTTCGAAGATCATTAATATATTTTCTCAAAGGCCAAAGCTTAAGCCAGTGACAGAATATCTAGTACGACTGCAAAAAAACTACATAAAATATGCAGCCCAGTTGAAAACCATAGAACAGGACATCAGCGAATCGTTGAAACTTCTAAAAACTAGCCCTCTACCAGAAAAACCGCAGGATGTGGTTGAAGGTGTTGAACATAGAGCAGAAACTTATAGTGTTGAGTCCACGAAGGTCAATGACGAAGTAGGGCAGGAGATTCCTGAATCCTTTCAGAAACTAATAATCGTTCAAATTAGTGGCCATAATGTAGGCATTCCCTTTAAAAACGTGATAAGAATAGCAAGCGTTACTGGGAAGAAAATGCGGAGCATCTTGGGTAAAGGTGTTGCTCAACTAAAAGACGTGAAACCATTTTTAAAGAGCATAAAGTTTGGTGTGTACGGAAGTTGGCGCGATGTGCCGGCCAAGGTTCTAAAGAGTCTTAAGTTCCCCATAATAGAAATTGCCAAATTAGGTAAAGAGTTTCAAGCTCCCAAGGAAGTTGTTTTTTATGAGGGAATAGTTTTCCTGGGAGATGAAGAAGCTTATGGCGCATTGCCAGTAGATGCTATTCTATCTGATAGACCCGAAGTGTTAGAGAAATACACGCCTGGAAGAAGTGATAACGATATTTGGGTAGAAGGTATTACGGAGACAGGAAAGAAGTTGAAGATATTAAACGTTCAAAAAGTGCTTAAATGATGCAGCGTTAGGATATGAGTGGCCAGGATTTAAAGTCGTTGGTCGAGCGAAAACTTTCCGAGGTAGAACTGTACAAATCACAGGGGCTTGTGGATGCAGCTCAAGAACTGGCTATAGAACTGTATGAGGAAGTTGGAAAAAGCCAAATACCTGAAGCTGAAAAAAATAGATATCTAAAGATGATTGAAAATGCATGCGGAGCCTGTTTGAATGCTGATATGTCTGCACAGGTGTCCCACGAAGAACCTGGCCGTGAGGAGCAAATTGCTTCCCAAGAGTCACCTCGGTCTGGATCATCTATTGAACATGAAAATCCGGAGTCGGAGTTCCAATATGGGAAGGCGCTAATGGAAATCCAGGACTGGGATGGAGCGATTGAGAAGTTCAAAGAAGTTGCTGCAACCGGTTACAGAATAGATGAGTGCTATGAGCTATGCGGGGATTGTGCTGTAAAAGCCGGGAAGTGGCAAGATGCAATTAACTATTATGAAATAGTATATTCCCAGCCAGGACTCTCATCGGAAGACAAAGAACGAATTCTGAACAAGATATCAAGGTGCCAGAAAGAAAAATTTGTTGGGAAGATCCGTCGAAGGTCCAAAGACAAAAGTAGTAAAGCTACTTTTACTTCCGATATAGCTGATCGGGGTATTCAGGTCGCGGAGCACTTAGATACTATTTATGGATGTGTCGGAAAAGTCTTGGTATCTTGGAAAGATAACAGAGGATACAGTCTAGCTGGCGAGTTTCTGGAATACGAACTAACGGAGCTGTTACACTTTGGTCACACTCACGCTGTGTTTGAGGCTATTTGCAAAAATACGGGAGAAATTGTTGCTGCCAACGCCTTAGTTCCGCCATGGAATAAATGTGTCTCTTTGCAGGACATAATAGAATGGGTTTACGTATGCAAAATGATGAGCTGCGAATATATCGATATTCCACATGATATTGCTGTAAGTGATGGTTTGTTCTTTATAATTAGAAGTTATTATGACGGTTCTCTTTTCGATTATATGAGAAGCAATCCTCAACCTCCCTATGATGAAGCGTGTATTATTGCCTATCAAATTCTTGAAGGATTGGGGTACTTACATTTGCATCTGGGAAAAGACAAGCAAAAAAGAAAAATCTATCACCTTGACTTACGTCCTTCTAGAATCTTCGTAAACGATCCTTTGAAAATACGTATATCCTATGGTGGTTTATGGAAGATTTTCACCGATAGATGTGGCAAATATACTAAACCTAGAAGCTTACCTTTGGCCTTCCTCCCTTATAAGGCACCGGAGCAATTTAGAAGGTTTCTGTGGAGTGACAGGCGTCCTCAAATATGTGTGGATGTATATAGTTTTGGAGTAATCTTTTATGAATTGCTCACCGGGGTTAATCCATTTGATGGTAAGTCAGCGGAGGAGTATGAAATTTTGCATTGTGAGCAAAAGCCTATTCCTCCTCAGGTTGCAAGGCCGGACATGCCGGAAGAACTTAATGACATAGTGATGAAGTGCCTCGAAGTTAGACCTCAAAAACGCTGGAGAAGTACAACTCAGATTCTTCTTGCTATTGAAAAATTCCTTGGAGGATCTACAAGAGTTAGAGACTTGCTGAAAAAATATTACGGAATAATTCAAGAGCCAGATCAAGAATATTATCAATAACATCTGTTGGTTTTCATAGTGGGGGCTATATGGTGGAGCCCCCAGAATTGTTTTTTAATCTCGTGCAACAATTGTAGCCATTCCCATACCCCCACCTACGCACAGGGTGGCTAGCCCTAATTCCAGATCCCGGCGTTTCATTTCGTAGAGCAGGGAGATAATAATCCGCAGTCCTGTACAACCTACCGGATGTCCCAGGCTTATACCACTACCATTGACGTTGGTTATTGTTCTGTCCAGTTTAAGAGCTCGTTCACAGGCTAAATATTGAGCAGCAAATGCTTCGTTCAACTCGATTAGCTGTATATCGCTAAGGGTTAATCCAGCCTTCTTTAGAACTTTTTGTGTGGCAGGAACGGGACCGTACCCCATTAGATGTGGCTCCACTCCTGCTACAGCCGTGGCCACTATACGACCCATTGGGTTGAGATTTAATTCTTTAGCCTTTTTTCGAGTTGTTATAAGCGCTGCTGCTGCACCATCATTTATTCCTGATGAATTTCCAGCAGTAACTGTCCCATCTTTCTTAAAAACTGGAGGTAGTTTGGCCAAATCTTCCTTTGTTAGACCAAAGCGAGGATGTTCATCCTGGTCGAAAAGAAGTTTTTGCCCCTTTGATGTTTTAATTTCAATGGGAACAATTTCTTCCTTAAATTTACCACTTTTTATTGCAGCTTCTGCTTTATGATGGCTTTCGAGAGCTACTTGATCTTGGTCTTCTCTGCTTATTTTGTACTTTTCTGCAAGATTTTCAGCGGTCTCGCCCATTATCATAGGTTGGCCCAGTATCCGGCTACCGGAATGAAGGGCTTCCCACAAAGCGTCCGTGAGCTCCTGATGCATCAATCGGAATCCCCATCTTGCTTTCATCATGTAATATGGTGCAGAACTCATTGATTCCACACCAGCAACCAAGACCATTTCAGCGTCTCCGGACCTTATAGCCTGTACAGCAGAAGCTACCGCTTGCATGGATGATGCACACTGTCTTTGAATGGTAAAGGCGGGAACCTCTACCGGGAAACCAGCAAGAAGTGCTGCGGTTCTAGCCGTGTTGGCTTCATCAGGATTTTGTAAACACTCGCCAACCATTATATCGTCAAGGTTTGAGGGATCAATTCCCGTTCTCTCCACAACTGCTTTCATTACGTGGGCTGCCAATTGTGAAGCTCTTACATCTTTTAAGGAACCACCAAACTTTCCAATAGCAGTTCTTACTCCATATACGATTACGACATCCCTTTCTCTTTCCATCTTTTTATATCCTCCATTGAAAATCTGGATAAAAAAAGCCACTCTGAATTAGCTTCAATTCAGAGCGGCTTAATTGTAAACCTGCTACTGCCTTCTCTTAGACCCCTGCAAGACCCTGTTCATTTCGTTCGAACTTATAGCGTTCTGGATATAACAAGGCGTTGAATTTCATTTGTTCCTTCATAAATTTGTGTAATCTTTGCATCTCTCATCATCCGTTCAACTGGATATTCCTTTATATAACCATAGCCACCAAGCACCTGTACAGCTTCAGTAGTGACCTCCATTGCCACGTCACCGCAGTAACATTTTGCCATAGCACTCATGCGGATAAGTTCGGGACTCAAACGGCTCATATCTTTTGGCAGATGGTCATACATGGAGCAGGCTTTGTACAAAAGCTGACGAGCGGCTTCCGTTTTCATAGCCATATCTGCCAGTTTAAATCCAATACCTTCATGCTGGATAATGGGTTTTCCGAATGCGATTCTTTCTTTTGCGTAGGCCACGGCGTATTCCAGAGCTCCAGCTGCTATTCCAAGAGCTTGAGCAGCAACTCCCAGTCGAGAAAAGTCCAGGGTCTTCATCATTATATGGAATCCATCAGTTCCCGATCCCAGGAGGTTTTCAGCAGGTACCCTGCAATCTTCAAAAATAAGCTCTACCGTATCAGACCATCTGATACCCATTTTATTTTCTTTTTTTCCTACGGAAAATCCAGGGGTTCCCTTCTCGACAATAAATACACCAGCGTTTTTATGAGAAGGTTTTTCAGGGTCAGTTACAGCATAAACAGTTATGACATCGGCAACTCCTCCATTTGTTATGAAGGTTTTGGTACCGTTTAAGACCCATTCGTTGCCGTCTTTTACAGCCTTACACCTTAAAGCGGCCACATCTGAGCCTGCAGCGGGTTCAGTTAAGGCAAAGGCTGCAATGAATTCTCCGGTTGCAAGCTTCGGCAAATATTTTTTCCTTTGTTCTTCATTAGCAGCTAAGAGAATAGGGAGTGAACCCAGTTCATGGTCGGCTATCAAAAGGCCACATGCTGCATCTACTTTAGACAATTCCTCCACAACGATTGCCATTGCTAAAACGCCAGCTCCAGACCCACCATACTCCACAGGAAAATCAACTCCATATAAACCATTTTCCCTAAGGAGATTGACCATATCCCAATCGAATTCACCAGTTTCGTCCCTTTTTGCAGCGCCTGGTGCCACCTGTTCTTTTGCAAGACGACGCACCATGTCTCGAAGCATTTTTTGTTCTTCCGTTAATTCATACTGGCTCATGCTATTTCCTCCTTTTTTTAATTTGCGACTGCCTATTTAGAATAATCATAAAAGCCCTTACCGGTTTTGCGTCCCAAATACCCTGCTCGAACCATTTTTCTCAGAAGTGGAGCCGGGCGATATTTGTCTTCTCCCAATTCTTTGTGCAAACCGTCAAGTACGTGAAGTAGGGTGTCCAATCCTACCATATCTGCTAAAGCAAGGGGACCGATGGGATGGTTTGCCCCAAGCATCATCGCCTTATCAATATCTTCTGCACTGGCGAGGCCTTCTGAGTATACAAATATAGCTTCGTTTATCATTGGGCATAGTATTCTGTTGACAACAAAACCGGGTGCTTCTTTAACTTCTACAGGTGTTTTACCAATCTTTTCAACAAACTGGCGTGCAGTTTTATAGGTTTCTTCTGAGGTGGCAAACCCTCTTATTAGTTCCACAAGCCTCATTACTGGTACCGGATTAAAGAAATGCATCCCAATAAATCGGTCAGGGCGACCCGTTACCGCTGCCATTTCTGTAATGGAAAGACCAGAAGTGTTCGATGCAAAAATGGTCGACTCGGAACAGAGTGAATCGATTTCTTTGAACACTTCCTTTTTTAACTCCATTACTTCAACAATGGCTTCAATAATCAGATCAGCATTCTCAACAGCTTCTTTTATATCAACCACTCCCTTAATGCGATTTAGTGTGGCTTCGGCTTCTGATGGCTCCTTTTTACCTTTTGATACGGCTCTGTCCAGGTTTTTTTTAATCGTTGCTATCCCTTTTTCTACAAAAGCCGTGTCAATATCGCGGATGGCAACCTCAAAACCGGCTTCTGCTACAACTTGAGCAATACCGGAGCCCATAATACCGGCACCAAGAACGCATACTTTTTTAATTTCCATGGCCTACCTCCTATAAAATTTTTACTTACCATTCCCTGAGCAAAGATTTAAAACCGCTGGCTAAGGTGTCTATATCCATCTCATTTTCTCTCATTAATCCTTGAATTGCTATGCCCTGAACAGCCCCAACAAAGGCGATTGCTGCTGCCCTGGGATTATGCACGTTAGGATGAAGGCTGAGAGTTTTCGCCATAGCATCAACAAAGACTTCATAAACTGACTTTATGACTCTTTCTATTGGATGGTGGGAACCTGAGAATTCGGTGGCTAGAGTGGCAAGACAAATGGTTGCTTCGGGGTATCGGTTAAAATGATCGCACATTATGGAAATCATATTTTCAATGGTTTTGAACGAAGGAGAATCAACCTCTCTCAGGAAATTTGCATAGGAATGAATACCTCGAGAAAGCCAATTCACAACTTCATGTAATATCTTTTCTTTCGTTGGGAAATGGTGAAATACTGCCCCTGTGGTAACTCCCGCCATTTTTGCAATTTCAGAAACAGTAGTTCTATGGTAGCCGAATCTAGCAAACAGACCAACAGCGCTTTGAAGAATTCTGTATTTGGTTTTTTGAGCCTTGATTTCCTTTTTTGTCATCGACTTGCTTAGTAAAGAGTGCGCGTCATTACCTTATACATATTACATAGTACGTACTATGCTATAAGATAATTATTGTCAATTATTTAAAATAGCTACTTAGGAGACAATTTCTAGCCAGGTTGAAATTCAGGGGAAAAAGAAATATCTATTCAAAAAAATCTTGTTGTATTCCTTGAAGATTCAGAGTTGTAGCCTCTCAGACTGGGTGTAAAATACTTTGCTTATCACGCAGCTTTCTATGACCACTAGAGGCCGATTTTTCCAGGTCTTTAGCTACTCAACGGTGCAGTTATTTACCTTAAATTTCGATCAATCTCTTCTTATTCTTAGTGCATTCGCATCAATAAATAAATTGCGAAACGAACAAAAGAAAAAATATCGGCCAGCTTCTTATTAAAACGATATGATAGTTAGCCGCTTAAAAACTTGAAAAAACCCAATTATTGGCCGTTTTAATTGGAGGTTGGTCGTTTCTGCCAAAACCTGTAAGAAAATAGTTAACTAGCACAAGTTCTCCCATATTATAGTGTATCCCTGACCACTTCCGACACACATGGTTGTTATACCGTATCGTTTGTCTGGATTTTCTTCAAAAATTCTTTGTAAAAAAGCTACAAGCCGTGGGCCGGAAGCTGCCAGTGGATGGCCGTAGGCTAGAGCACCTCCCCAGATATTAACCTTTGGATCGTCCATCTTTAGGCCCAGCCTGTCCAGGCAGTAAAGAACCTGTACAGCGAAGGCCTCGTTTATTTCAATTACATCTATGTCTTGCATGGTGAGGTTGGCCTGTTGCAGAGCCTTTCGAGTAGCTGGTACGGGGCCTGTTCCCATAATGCGAGGATCCACACCGGCAACGGATGCTGTCACAAAACGCATCTTGGGTTTTAACCCGAGCTCCTCTGCTTTTTTACGGCTCATAAGGAGCACTGCTGCTGCTCCGTCCGTCAGAGGACAGGCATTTCCTGCTGTGACTCGCCCATCAGGACGAAATACGGGTTTTAAAGATTGTAGCTTTTCCAGGGTAGTGTCTGGACGCGGGGTTTGATCTTTTCGCACGGTAGTTTTAGTGCCGTCGGCAAGTTCCACATCCAGAGGAACGATCATATTGTCCATTTTACCTTGATTTATTGCTTCTGCTGCCTTCATCTGACTGAAATAGGCATAATAATCTGCCATTTCTCTTGTAAACTCTGGAAAGCGGTCGTGTATATTCTCTGCGGTAAGACCCATGGTCAGGGCAGTCTCATCACCCAGCACCTCGATTGCTCTAGGATGATTGTCCCTCATATAACCCATGGGGACATGTCCCATGTGTTCGACTCCTCCAGCAATAAGACAATCTGCCATGCCGGACATTATAAAAGAAGCTCCGAAACCGATAGCGGTAAGTCCGCTTGCACATCGCCTGTCTATAGAGCAGCCGGGTATGTTCCAGCCCCAATCGGCAAGAAGGGTCACCATACGGCCGAGTGTTCCTCCCTGTTCTTTCACCTGGTTGGTTACTCCCCAGATGCTATCATCTATTAGTGAAGGTTCGAGGGGCGGATTATTTTCTATGAGTTTTTTCAAGAGAGGAACACATAAATCCTCAGCCCTGATATTCCAGAAAATGCCTTTTTCTCCGGCTCTACCGAAGGGGGTCCTAAGGGAGTCAATAACAACCACATCCCGGGAGAAACCTGCCATTTACATCCTCCATGTAATCAAAGGGCCGGCCCTACGGGTTTTCCGTCTTCGTTATATTTATACCAGCCCATGCCCGTTTTTTTTCCTAGATGGCCAACTCGAACTTTTCGTCTTAAGAGCTCAGGAGGATACCATCTTGGGTCCTTTGTCTCTTCGTACAAAGCCATAAGGGCACTATATGTTACATCTAGCCCGACCATATCCCCCGTTTCAAAGATTCCCATCTTTCTTCCAAAGGCCAGCTTTACCCCTTTGTCGATATCTTCAACGGATGCAACCCCAGCCTCAACAAGCTTTATGGCCTCAATGGTTGACGGAAGGTTAATCCGATTAAGAAGAAACCCGGGGATGTCTCGATTAACCATTATGGGTTCTTTACCTAACGACTTTACAAAATCTCGACCAAGCAAAAAGGCTTCCTCACTGGTTGTTACAGCGCGTATTACTTCAACGGCCGCCATCATCTGTACTGGACTGAAGAAGTGAAGACCAATGAAAAGATCCTGACGTTTGACGGATGCGGCGAGTTCCGTGATGGAAATCGCGCTTGTATTTGACGCAAAAATAGCATGTGGAGGCGCTATGCTGTCGATTTCTCTGAAAACCTTTTGTTTTAGATCGAGTTTCTCAAATACCGCTTCAATAACAATATCCGCCTTTGAGGCCTCATCGTAGTTTAAAACCGGCTGTATTCTTTTTATTACAACATCCACCGCTTCTTTTAATTTACCTTTGTCAGCAAATTTGCCGAGTGACCATCTTATGTTGCTCATGGCTTTGTCGAGGGCATCCTGAGATATATCACACATCCAGACGTTGTATCCTGATTGAGCCGCCACCTGACTTATACCACTACCCATAAGCCCTGCACCCACAACGAAAACATTCTTTATCTCCATGGCTTACTCTCCAGCTTGCTTTGTTAATCCTTTAAAAGCTCCCTTGCTATAACCAATCTCTGTATTTCACTTGTTCCCTCGTAGATTCTCATAAGGCGAACATCCCGGTAAAACCTTTCAATAGGATAGTCTTTCATGTACCCCATACCGCCGTGGATCTGAAGGGCCATATCGGCAACCCTGCTCACCATTTCCGTACAAAAAAGCTTAACCATTGATGCTTCTTTGGTTACCGATGTTCCCATTTTATCTCGAAGCCTGGCCGCATGATACAGTATTTGTCGTGCAGCGTAAATTTGAGTGGCCATATCGGCAAGCATAAACTGAATAGCCTGAAAGTTGGCTATAGGGCGTCCAAATTGAACCCGTTGTTTTGCATAATCAACGGAAAGTTCCAACAGTTTCTGGGCAGCTCCAACAGCGCTGGCCCCAATGGCAATGCGTCCTCTGTCGAGTACCTTCATGGCCGTTTTGAAACCCTGACCGACCATTCTTATGCCGCCTATTACATTTTCCTTTGGAACAATGCAGTTGTCGAAGATAAGCTCCGCTGTATGACTGCCTCTATGCCCCATTTTTTTCTCAATTGTTCCAACCCTGTAACCAGGGAAGTTTTTTTCCACAATGAAGGCGGTTATACCTCCCCTGGCCCGTTTTTGCGGGTCCGTTACGGCAAAGACGGTGGCCATATCGGCAATGTCGCCATTCGTTATGAAGTGTTTTTTACCATTAAGAACCCAGTGATCTCCCTGGAGCTCTGCCCTAGTTTTGATATTTGCTGCATCTGATCCAGCCTCTGGTTCGGTAAGAGCAAAACAAGCTGTCCATTCACCTGACGCTAACTTGGGTAGGTACTTTCGCCTTTGTTCTTCGGTACCGTCTATTATTATACCTTGCGAACCGATGCCATTGTTTGTGGCTATGCGTGCTCTAAAGCATGCGTTTGTTTTGGAAAGTTCCTCGTATATAAGACATTCTTCAAAAAGGCTAAGGCCCAGACCTCCGTATTCCTGCGGAATTGCGAGTCCGAAAAGTCCCAGTTCTCGCATTTTTTGAACTATTTCCTCTGGAATCTTGTCTTCTTCCTCCACCTGGCGACTTATGGGCTCAAGTTCTCTCTGAACAAAGCGTTTTATCGTGTCCAGCATGATTTTCATGTCTTCGGACAATTCAATATCCATTGCCGATTCCTTCTTTCTCAATGGTGATCAGATTATTCATCCTTCAGGTAGTATTTCCAGAAATCCGGTTTTCTCTTTTCCATAAAGGCGTTTTTTCCTTCCGCAGATTCTTCCGTTCCGTAGTAAAGGCTAAGTCCTCCAACGCCGAGCTCGGTTATACCGGCAAGTCCATCGGTTTCTGAAAGGAAGGCGTATTTCAGCATTTTGAGAGATGTGGGGCTCTTTTCCAGAAGCTCTTTGCACCAGGTATTTACTTCCTCGTCCAGTTCCTCGTGAGGTACGATCTTGTTCACAAGGCCCATTTGGAAGGCCTCTTCTGCTGTGTAGATTTTGCAGAGGTACCATATTTCCTTTGCACGTTTCAGTCCCACGTTTCTCCAGAGGTCTCCTGTTCCGAAGCCAGGGTCAAAACTTCCTACTCGAGGCCCGGCCTGCCCGAACTTCGCTTTATCTGAAGCTATAGACAGATCACAATTCACCTGCCAGACGTGTCCTCCACCAATAGCGTAACCGTTAACTCGAGCAATAACAGGTTTCGGGATGTGTCTGATAAGGAAGGTTACAATCTGCCAGCCAACTTCTAAGGGCAGGGCTGCAATTGTCCCGGCTAACTCCTGTTCACTGTAGTGTTTGTAACCTCCAAGTTCTCGTATGCTCTGGTCTCCGCCCGTGCAGAAAGCCTTATCTCCTTCACCTGTGAAGACAACGACCCCTATACTTTTATCGGTCCAGGCGTCTATAAAGGCTTTGACCAATTCGTAAAGAGTAACAGGCGTACAGGCGTTGTATTTTTCAGGCCGATTTATAGATATTCTGGCTACTCCATTGTCCTTTTTATAAATTACGTCATGCAATTTCATCGATATACTCCTTTCATTTTATCAGCACATTGTTAGCCCACCATTTACACTGAGGACCTGTCCGGTGATGTATTCCGCTTCGTCTGATGCGAGGAAGCAAACGGCATAGGCAATATCTTCAGGTCTGGCCATTCGCCTTAGAGGAATAATCTTTTCCATAGAGCTTAATATCTTATTTCCTAGTTCACTCTCTTTTTTCAGTTCATCAACTAGAGGTGTTTCGGTGGGGCCGGGACAGACTACGTTGACGGTTATGTTATAACGTGCCAGTTCTCTTGCCATTGTTTTACTGAAAGAAATGACCGCCCCTTTAGCTCCCGCATAGACGGACTCCCCTGTGCTTCCAACCTTGGCGGCATCCGAGCTTATTGATATTATACGCCCATTTTTTTGCTCTATCATGTCGTCCATGACAGTATAAACGCAGTTTAAAACGCCTTTGTAATTGATATTTATAACTTTGTCCCAGAAATCCGGACTGGTCTGTTTAAAAAGGAGCATCCTGTCCCACCCCGCGTTATTTACGAGTATATCCACGCTTCCGAAAAAACCATGCGCGTTGGCTAGCATGGCTTTTACAGAATCCAGATTTGTCACATCCGTCTTAATTGCCACGGCGTCATACCCCTTAGACTTTATCTCCTCGACCGTGTCATTGGCTTTTTCTTCATTTAAGTCTGCGATTACTACTCTGGCTCCCTGCGTTGCCAGAACCATTGATATTGCTCGCCCTATACCTTGAGCACCCCCTGTTACGATTGCTTTTTTCCCATCAAGTCTAAACATTTCTAATCCTCCCGTAAGCTTCCTTTATAAAACCGGTAGCCCAGTATTTATTCGCCTTTTCCTGAACTTATTTTCAAAGCCTGAATTGGTGCCATTTGGTTTTTATGCGATATTTTTTCTTTCTTCCTCTAACTGAACCGAAATACCAAAGTACAAATATGGCCCTTTTGAATGAACAATGATTCCTTTTGTGAAAAAACCTTCCACGACATGCAAAAAAAGGAATTATTTAAACTTAAAGC
>JALXAE010000062.1 GCA_026992355.1 Syntrophobacterales bacterium
GACGGTAGGTTGATTCACGACTGGAGATTAAGAACGTCTGTGGATGCCACGGAAGACGAGTGGGGCATTTATATATATGACCTTTTTAAAGTGGATAAAATCAGTGTTAGCAAAGTGAAGAACGCTGTTATATCCTGCGTGGTGCCTCCCGTACTTCATGCAGTGGAAAGGTTTTGTCAGAAATATCTCAAAGTGGACCCTCTTGTTGTTGGGCCGGGAATAAGAACTGGAATGCCTATCCTTTATGATAATCCAAAGGAGGTGGGAGCAGATAGAATTGTCAATGCTGTTGCTGCCTATGAGAAATTTAAAGATGCCACGGTAGTTATAGATTTTGGAACGGCCACGACCTTTGATTATATTTCGGAAAAAGGCGAATATATGGGAGGGGTAATTTGCCCTGGTGTATTAATTTCCTGCGAAGCTCTTTTTCAGAAAGCTTCGAAACTCCCGAGACCTCAGGTATTTGTAAAACCCAAAACGATTATTGGAAAAAATACGATGGATTCAATGAATGCGGGTATAATTTATGGTTATGCAGGTCTTGTTGAAGGAATTATTCGTAGGTTCGAGTCCGAACTCAACAGAGATGTTAGAACGGTTGCCACTGGAGGACTGGCTTCCGTGATAGCGCCAGTTTGCAGTGTAATAGAAGAAGTAGATCCCTACCTTACTCTACAAGGTCTTCTGATCATTTTTAATCGGAATATATAAACTCTTTTGTTGCCTGTAACAATGCCTGATAATCAGAATTTCCGTCTTGATCCCGGAAGTAAAATAGCTCTTGTGGCTCCGGCTGCAAGTTTTGATGAAACATCCTTTAGGGAGGTTATTAAGCTTATTGAGAAATGGGGATATAACCCTGTTTATTCCCACTGTGTTTTTGAAAAACACGGGGAATTTGCGGGTAAGGACTGGATTAGAGCAGAGGATTTTGAAAAATGGTTCAGAGAGCCTGATGTTTCAATGGTATGGGCAATAAGAGGTGGTTACGGTAGTTCCCGTATATTGAGTTTTCTGAATCTAGACACAATATCTTCCAGCAAGAAGATTTTTCTTGGTTACAGTGACATGACCTTCTTGCACCTGGCTTTGGTTAATAAAGGTTTTCAAGGAAGTTTCCATGGCCCAAATGCTGTAGAGCTTTCCGATCTGAAAATAGAAAAAACTGAAGTGATTTATCAGTTTTTGCAAGGTGCCTTTGAATTCAGGTGGAAATATAAAGAAGCTCAAATTCTTAGACATGGAGTAGCGTCAGGACGGCTTATCGGTGGCAACTTGACCTGTCTGTGCCACTTACTTGGAACACCCTTTCTGAATCCTGACATATGGAACGGGGCGTTATTGTTTTTGGAAGATTGTAATGAAGCTGGCTATAGAATAGACCGTATGTTTAATCACCTTAAACTTGCTGGAGTATTCGACAACATAAAGGGTCTTGTTCTTGGAAGCTTTAGAAATTGCGAACCTTCCCCTAATTTCCGTTCCCGAATTCTCGATATTTTGGCTTCCTTTGACTTCCCAATAATATGTGATATGCCCTTCGGACACAATATTCGGCAAGATGTTTTGCCTCTGGGGCAATCTTTTTATATGAATACCTTTGAACACTTTCTTGAGATGAACTAAGTGATATTTTGAACCATATTTCATCCGGTGCATTGTTTAACAGGAGGAAACGAAATGGCAGATCAATCTCATCTTTATGTTTTATGGACAAACGGAGATCCCATCACATCGGAAAAGATGGTGTTCATGTACACTATTAACTCCCTTTTACACGGATGGTGGGACAAAGTAACGCTCATTATCTGGGGTGCTACAGCAAAGTTAGTGGCTGAGAATGAGGTCATTCAAAAGAAGATCGAGGAGGCAAAAGAAGCCGGGGTCCACATTACGGCATGTAAAGCATGCGCTGACCAGCTCGGTGTTTCCGAAACTCTTAAGTCTCTTGGGGTTGAAGTACGGTACTGGGGTATGCCATTGACTGAATTGTTAAAAAAGGGAGAAAAACTTTTAACAATATGAAGTTTTCTAGAGTTCGGTGCATGCTGTTTTAATATGTACTTTTTGTAAAGGTTTATTCCAATGTTCCTGTGGCTAGCTTAATGTTTTCAATTGCTATATAGTTATCATAATAGGCTTTGTAGAATAAAGAGCTTGCAGATAAAAGAGCACTTTCTGCTTCGAGAACAAAATTTATGGTGGTTCTACCCAGCTTGTACTTTAGTTTTTCGATTCGTAAAACTTCTTTTGCGTGACGCATAGAACGTTCTGTTGACTTTATACGAACCAGG
>JALXAE010000063.1 GCA_026992355.1 Syntrophobacterales bacterium
CCATATATAATGCAGGCCCTAAAAACAAAGACACAATCTTACCAACCCCCTTCACTTCAACAATATCATCAGTATCCAGAAGCGTTAAAATACCCACAAGAACAACACCAACTGCAAACCAGCCTACAAAGTTAGAAATAGGGACACCAAAATAGGCTCCACCGTGGGGATATTCATATATTTTCCCGAGAAACCATCTATCTCCCCTTAATGCTATTGGATCAATAATAACATCCAAGAAAGTAAACAAAAAGGAGCCAAACATAACAAAAATAACGGGAAAACGGCGCTGTCTTATGAAGACCAGAGATCCTTTCCGATTCCTGCAAAAACAACCCAACATAACCCTGGCCGTGGCAAAAGATGCATAACTAAGAAACACATAAGAAAGGGAATCCATAAAAGGAACCCCCATGACCCACAATTCCTTTTGGGCTGTTGTGTTTATATATCGATACAGACCATAGGGAAAACCTGTGTGAACGGACGAAAATTCAGAACCCCAGGCTACCCAGTACCCCAAAACCAGAAATATCAGGCTCTTTAAGAAACCCAGGTGCTTTGTTGCCGCAATAACATACACAAATAAGAACAGGAACACATAAGGTCTGAAAGTAACTGTAGAGAAAAAAAGGTGAAGGAATTCCATGTCATAAAACACTCAACCTAGACAGCTAGATACCTACACTGAACCTCCTCATTTGCAATCAGTTCATCCCTACTACCTTCATAACATATACGACCCTTCTCTATAATGTAGCCTCTATCAGCAAGATTGAGAGCGAAACAGGCATTTTGTTCAGCAAGAAGTATTGTCATATCTTTTTTAAGCTCCTTAATGATTTCCCCTAGAAATTCCACTATAACCGGAGCCAATCCCTCACATGGCTCATCAAGCAGAATTAAACCGGGATTACTAACTAAAGCTCTGGCAATAGCAAGAAGCTGCTGTTCTCCTCCGCTGAGTTTACCTCCCTTCTTATTTCGCAAAGGTTTCAACAAAGAAAATACATCAAATACTTTCTCTGGGGTCCATAGAGTTTCACCGTTTTTTTTGGGACGGAAGGCCACTTCCAGGTTTTCTTCAACGGTGAGAGTCGAAAATATTCTTCTGTCTTCAGGCACATAACCGATGCCTTTTCTAACCACCTCAAAAACTGGACTTCCTGCTATTTCTTCTCCCATAAACTTTATTGACCCAGCCTTTGGAGACGCGTATCCCATAATAGCTCGCATAGTTGTTGTCTTGCCAGCACCATTTCTCCCGAGCAAACAAACCAGTTCCCCTTTTGCAACCCTCAAACTTATCCCCTGCAGAACATAACTTTCGCCATAATAAACATGGATGTCATGCAACTCCAGAATCAATTGTCCCCCCTAAATAGGCTTCCCTGACCTTTATATTTTCCTTTATTTGTTCCGGCGTACCCTTAGCAAGAAGCTGTCCCTGATGTAACACATAAATGTATTCCGCAATGGAAAAAACAACTTTCATATCATGTTCCGTAAGAAAGAAAGTCGTACCAAGTTTTTGAGCAAGGTTCCGGATTAAATGTATCATTTGTTCAGTTTCTTCAGGATTCATCCCTGCAGTTGGTTCATCCAACAAAACCAGCCGTGGTTGACTAGCCAGAACAATTCCGACTTCGATTAATCTTTTGTCACCGTAGGCAAGCTCCCTGGCCGGCCTGTCGGCAACATCAGAAAGCCCCACCATGTCAAGTACCTTTAGTGCTTCATTTTTAAGTTCTACATCATTTTCCAAAATACTCCACAGGTGAAATCCCTTTCCCTGATGCAACACTATAGGTACCATGACATTTTCCAGCACAGTCAGATCAGAAAATATGTTAGTTATCTGAAAGGATCTGGAAAGCCCCATAGCAGAAAGCTTGTATGGCTCCATTCCCGTAATTTCTCGTCTATCAAAGAAAATCCTTCCTTCAGATGGCTTGAATCGTCCAGAAATTACATTGTAGAAGGTTGTTTTTCCAGCGCCATTAGGGCCTATGAGCGCCGTAAGACACCCTCTCCCAACTTCAAGGCTTACGTCTTTCAACGCTATGAAGTCGCCGTATCTGTGAGTAAGCCCTTCCACCTTTAAAATAATATCATCGTTCATGCCAGCACCGAGTTCAGAGAATTTAGCTAACTTTTCACGCTCAACCTCTTCCAAAGGGTTCCTAATACTCCAGCTGGAAAGAATAAAACTATGGGAATTAAAAACAGTCCCAAAACTATCATCCAATTTTCAGTCACACTGGTAACCAGCTGCTCAAG
>JALXAE010000064.1 GCA_026992355.1 Syntrophobacterales bacterium
CCCGATTATCAGAAGCCTCATTTATTTCCCTTTGTGGTGCGGGTGGAGGGAGTCGAACCCTCACGCCCTTGCGGGCACCGGATCCTGAGTCCGGCGCGTCTGCCAGTTCCGCCACACCCGCTCAGCTATCAATATTCTAAAACGTTGGTCGGGTTCTGTCATATCATACTTGCACCAATTTGTTCATAGGCGAATAAAATCAAATTTGGGTTAGAGATAAGAAAACCAGCTTAGTAATTACAATAAATATTTAACAAAGAAGGAGTCCAAATATCTGCTGATTTACATAATCTGTTCTGGAGAGAGAAAAATTTTTTAACTACCATGATTCCTTCTTCATAAAAGCCTTTTGAAGCTCAGGATCTTTGAACGAATAAACCACATCACTACACTTCCTCTCTTTCCCATTTATTAGTTCATGGATAACCTCCTCAAGGCTCAAGGGGTTGTAATAGACGACTTTTTCTATTATTTTCTCATTCTTGTAAATAATTCCATTAGACCATGAAAATTTTGGCGACTGCTTTTCTACTTCAACATAACCTTTGGAGGGAAAGGACATTATAAGGGGGATAAGATCTTTCCACACGGGAATGTATTCGGTGGCGCTTCCCTCTGTCTTCGAGTAGATTTTACAGTTTAAACACAATCCCCACTTCCATCCTATTGATAGTCCGCCACCCAGGCTTAGAACCCATCGATTAACCTCTCCGCAATTTGGGCACCAATCTCTTAATATGTCTCTTTCAAATCCAAGCACCAGAACACCAAGTGGGATATGTCCTCCCCCGAAGTAAAATGTGCTTACGAAAGAGAATGAAGGTTTGCAGTGGAAATACTCACCGCAATTAAGTATTTTTTGAGAGTTATTAAGAATTAATTCAGCACTTTCAGTGAAAATGTGTAGTTCTTTTTTATTTATTTTTGAAGGTCTAAAGCCTTCAGCCTTCATTCAATGACCTCAAAGTATCTTACTTTAGCGTTTTTCATTTCATAATTTTTTAGAATATTCCTTGTTTTTGTTCTGAATTCCCTATCTTTAAAAAGTAGAACTATCATAGACTGTGCTTTATTATTTTTAACACCAAGACAATAAAAAGTAATATTTGGTTCTTTATTGAGTTTGTCCATAATATAATTGAACGTATCTGTGTAGCTTTTTCCTCGTTGCTGATGCTGGAAAACTGCTAATATGGAGTTTTGCATCTTTTGTAGTAAATATTTTATTTCTTCAAAGAGAATATGTTTGTCAGATTCATCCTTAAAAGAGTCTGTCTCAAACCCGTTATCAGGATCAACAAGTATAAGAGCACTTGTGAGGTTGTCTGTGTTGCTTACAATTTTTTCAAAGTATTCTTTTCTTCTCTTCGCTTCAAATGGATCTGATATTGGAACGCAGTATATACCTTTTTCTTTCATAAGACATTGAATCATCTCAAGTTTTGGCCCAATTGCAGGCTTACGTAAGTTGAAGAAAAACTCTCTTAACTCTTTATCTACCCAATTGAGGTCATTGTAAGGCTCTTCGTTTATATTTTTTGTTCTCATAGCAATCCACGTGAGTTTTTGAAGTCCTATGCCCTCTAAAAGCTTAAGGCATATTCCAAACTTAAAAACATCTTTTTTATCACCGAACCATTGATCCTTCATTTGTCTCCTTTCCTTATTGTATTAGATTTCGAAACAAGTATGGGAGATTTCCCATTTAAACAGGTGCAAGCTTGAGCGGTATATCTGCTGGCTTGTCCCTGAACTTTTCTGTAAAGTGTTCTATTTCTATTCCCACGACCTTTCCGTTGCTATCGTAGTCAACCACTACGCCATCTGTGACCTCTTCTGATTCTTCACTTGGGGCCTCGGAAATTTCTATATACAGAGTATCTGTGTCAGGGAAGTATCTCACCTTCACCTACGAAGCCTCACTTTGCATACTCAACATGCCTGATCTCTCTGATGACGACCACCTTTATCTGGCCTGGGTATTCCATCTCCTCTTCAATCTTTTTGGCTATTTCCCTTGAGAGCATGTGGGCCTGTTCGTCGGTGATCTCTTCGGGGTCAACTATTACCCTGACTTCCCTTCCCGCCTGGACAGCGTAAGCGTTGGCAACGCCTTCAAAGGACCTTACCACCTCTTCAAGCTTCTCAAGTCTCTTGAGATAGGCCTCAAGGGTTTCACGCCTTGCACCGGGCCTTGCTGCAGACAGGGCATCGGCGGCGCAGACAAGAGCCACCTCTGGGTATCTCACAGGTTCTTCCTCGTGGTGGGCT